>CAZNRP010000013.1:0-10603 GCA_964575555.1 uncultured Thiohalophilus sp.
TTGTTATGCATGCGCCGATTGACTTCACTGAATCGAGTGAGAAAATCCATGCCGCGAAAATCTCGTGCTGCAAACGGATTAAACAGATGCACTTCAATATTCGGGTGCCGATCGGCCATCTGCAACTGTGCTTCAATATCGGCCGAATTGATGTCATCCAGAAGGATGCGTACCCGTACGCCTCTATCCGCCGCCTTCAATAAACTGTAGAGAAGCAACCTGCCCGTGTCGTCGTTATGCCAGATGTAATATTGCACATCGAGCGATTTTTCCGCGACCTCGGCCAGAGCTAGACGAGCAAAATAGGCATCCAGTCCTTCGGTCAGTGGATAAATACCGGACTGATTTTCATGTCGATCCTGCAGGGGAGCAATGGCTCGCCCGAGATCAGTCGTTGTGGCCGTATTTTTAATATACAGGCTGGGCGTGCGATCGACATGTTCTGGTAGCCGAGCACAGGCCATCAGAAAAAAAGTGGCAAAAAGCAGAGTGATATTTTTATATCGTCCTGACATAAAGGCCTTCCTTAAATTTCTGTGAAGCGCTAATACTATAAATCGTAGTCTATAATCAGCGGCGCGTGATCGGAAAACCATTTATCCTTGTAAACAAAGGCCGCCTTTACTTTGTCCTTCAACCCCGGCGTAATAATCTGATAATCAATACGCCAACCCACATTGTTGGCTCGTGCATTGCCACGATTTGACCACCAGGTATATTGATCCGCTTCACTATTCACTTCACGAAAGGCATCCACAAAGCCGACTTTATCAAACAACACATCCAGCCAGGCACGTTCAACGGGAGTGCAACCTGAATTTTTCTGGTTGCCTTTCCAGTTTTTTATATCAATTTCCTTATGCACAATATTGTAATCACCACAGATAATAAATTCACGCCGCTTGCGCCGCATGGTTTTGAGATCGTCAAGAAAGTCATCCATGAATTTTAATTTATTCGCCTGACGCTCATCGCTGGATGACCCGGACGGCAGGTACAAAGAAGCAATACTCAGCTTACCCAGATCGATCTGAATATAACGACCTTCAGTGTCGGCATGATCCCAGCCCAATCCGCTGGTAATAGCATCCGGCTCTGTCCGGGAGTAAATCGCCACCCCGCTATAACCTTTTTTTTGTGCATCAAAGTAATAACAATGGTAGTCCTGCGGATGAAAAATTTTATCTTCCAGCTGATCTAGCTGGGCTTTGGTTTCCTGTATGCAAACCACATCGGCATCCTGCTCCTGCATCCAGTCAAAGAAGCCTTTTTTGGCGGCGGCTCGAATACCATTAACATTGGCTGTAATTACACGCATGAGTATTTTCCGGGAATTTAAAAAAGGTGTATCATACCTGCTGAAAAACGATTTTGTCTCCCCTCTCACAAAAACAGCGGCCATCATGCATCAATACCAAAAAGATTTTATCGAATTTGCGCTCTCTCTGGAGGTGCTGCGCTTCGGCGAGTTCACACTGAAATCCGGGCGTAGCAGCCCTTATTTTTTCAATGCAGGGTTATTTAATTCAGGCCAGTCACTGGCACGACTGGGTCAATTTTACGCCCAGGCCATCGTCGCCAGCGAGCTGGATTACGATGTCATGTTCGGCCCCGCCTACAAAGGCATTCCGCTAGCAGCCATCACCACCGTTGCCTTATCCGAACACCACCAACAGGATGTTTCCTACTGCTTTAATCGCAAAGAGGCCAAGGATCATGGCGAAGGAGGCAATATCGTCGGCGCACCACTGGCGGGAAAAGTATTAATCATCGACGACGTGATCACCGCTGGTACCGCCATCCGTGAATCCATGCAGATCATCGATCAGGCCAATGCCACACCGGCTGGTGTGATCATCGCACTGGATCGACAGGAAAAAGGCAGCGGTGAATTATCTGCGATTCAGGAAGTTGAGCAGCAATATGATATTCCAGTATTGAGCATCATCAAGCTGGAGCACCTGATAAGCTATCTCGAAGACAAACCGGAGATGCAGGACAAGCTGGAAACTGTGCGTGCTTACCGTAAGCAGTATGGGGTTTGATATCATTTCTCTATATATTGTGAGATAAACACAAAGTTTTTAGTAGTGTCTTTCCGCTAACAAATTCGACTGGTAGGGTGGGCACGTTTATTGTGATCACGCGGAAAATAATCTGATTCTACATATATCGTTCGTAAAAAATTAAACTAGCGCGTGGACACAAAAAACGTGCCCACCCTACGCCACTAAATCAACCGATGATCAGTTTCAGCCCAACCAGTATGGTGACCCATTCAAATACCCGTTTTACCATTTGATTGCTTTTGACGATGGAAAGATGTGCCCCAAGATAGCCACCCAATGCCGAGGCTACGAGGAGGACAGGTACCCAGTCCCAGCGTATTGCGCCCTGTAAACCCAGTGCTAGTGCACCACTGCTATTCCAGAACAGCCCCACCAAAATTAGCGTGTGGGCCACGGCACGTTTGTAATCCAGTCCAAACCAGCGCACCAGCCACAGGGTGACAAACAGGCCGGTTCCCGAGGTTAGTGAGCCATTGAGTATGCCAATGCAAAACAATATGCCCCCGCCGATCAAACTGCCGCGTAAATCCCGGTTCACCGGTGCGTAGCCTGTACCCAGGCTTTTATTAAACCAGGAATAGATACCTAAACTGATAGTTAGTATGCCTAATGCCAGTTGTGCCGGCCGGTCCGGCACCTGTAAAATAACACTGGCTCCGAGCACCACACCGGGTATACCGGTACTCAAAAGCAGCAGAACAAAGCGTCTTTCCAGCCCGCCCTCACGAAAATGACGTAAAGAAGCACCAATACCGAGCGCAACACTTGCCAATTTATGGGTCGCTAGTGCTACACTAAAGGGCAAGCCCAGAAAAATCAGTGCAGGTAGCTGCAATAGACCTGCACCACCACCAGCAAAGGCCGAAAAAGCATTGGCTACCAGAGAGACCACAAAAAGAATCACGTATTCAAACATTATGCAATTTTAAACAGTTTATTTTACCGGCCGCTATTCATGGGCACACAAACTGTTTCCTCAACAGAAATATGATCAAAACAACAAACTTCAGCAATATTCGTATTTTCATACTGGCCTGCCTCATTCTGTGCAGCACAAGCCTCAGTGCTCGAAACATAAAGTGCTGGCAGGGTCATGAAAAAATACGCGAATGCGGCTCATCTGTACCTCCGGAATTTTCTCAGCAACGTATCGAAATTATGAATGAACGCGGCATTGTTATTAAAATTATTCCCGCAGCAAAAACAAAAGCCGAACTTGCTGAAATTAAGCGCCTGAAAAAAATTGAACAAATAAAACAACAGCGCATTACCGAGCAGAAGCGCAAAGACAATATACTGTTACAAACATACACCACCGAACGCGATCTCAAACTCGGCCACGAAGACAAGATGCTGGCCATTAGAAGTATCATCGACATCACCAATAGTAATACTCGCAGCCTGCAAAAAAATCTTACCAAACTGCAAAAACGCGCCGCTGATTACGAGCGCAGTGGTCAAACCATGCCGAAAGTTTTGACAGTTGACATGAACAACCTGTTACGCCAGATAAAAGATAACGACGAATTTATCGCTAAAAAACAACAAACCATGATTAATCTGATAAAATATTATGATGCCGATATGGAACGCTACCGCTTGCTGAAGCAGGGTAAGGTGATATACAAATAAAGAAGCCCCTAAGCGCTTGCGACGGTACGGCTTTAATTTATTTAAATAGTAGCTGACTCAGTTGCGACCACTGACTATCCCACATATCAACCGGCGAACGTTTAAAGCCACTACGCACAAACTGGTGAATCCGACCTTCCGCATGTGCGATAAGCAAATTTGCCATCGGCCCTACTGGCACTGATGCACTCAGTTCTGCATTCATTTCACCCTCGCGTAAGACCTGTTTCATCTGAGTTTCCAGACGCTCATAAAACTGGTTCATACGGGTACGTAAACGTTCCGTTTCACCGACCAGCGCATCCCCGGCCAAAAGACGACTGATGCCGGCATTACGTGCGGAGAAACCCAAAATGATCATTAATATTTTTTCACAACGAATCTGCATACGTGGCTCTTCCTGCAAAATACGATTGATCAAGCCAAAAACCGAATCTTCAATAAAATCGATTAAACCTTCAAACATCCGTGCCTTGCTCGGAAAATGCCGATAAAGAGCAGCCTCGGAAACGCCCACAGCACGGGCGAGCCCTGCCGTTGTGATTCGCTGCCCCGGACTTTTTTCCAGCTCCCCAGCGAGTGCCTCCAGAATTTGCTGGCGGCGTGAAGGTTTTTCTATTTTATTTTCCTGATTCATACATTTTCCATCAGCCTGCAATTTGGCCTTTATAGGAACCCCATTAGGCTCCAGATATGTATCTACGCCCCAAAGTTATGTGCTAAGTATTTGTTCAGGGCATTGAAATCAACAAAAATCTTGAACCACAGAGGACACAGAGAAATTAATTATTTTTAAAATGTAACTACTCACACCCCTCAGATACCCGTCATTCCGGCCACAACCATGCCGGAATGACGAATAGACATCGTTCTGCAATCTACGGGGTAAATAGTTACTTTAAAAAATCTTAAACCTCTGTGTACTCCGTGTCCTCTGTGGTTCAGGATTTTTTCTTTTTGTAGAGATCCTCAACTGTAAACACTGTTTCACAGAAGTGCCTACAGTTAGCCCTTGATCAAAGTACCCACACCTTCATCAGTCAACACTTCCAGCAGTACTGCATGCTCAACCCGACCATCAATAATTTGTGCTGTTTTCACTCCGGCATGTACTGCATCCAGTGCACAATTGATCTTCGGTAACATGCCACCGTGTATCACCCCTTCTTCAATCAAATCTTCTACCTGCCGGGCTTTAAGGCCGGTGAGTAAATTACCTTCCGTATCCAGAACCCCGGCGGTGTTGGTCAGTAAAATCAACTTTTCTGCATTCAATGTAATCGCCAGCTTGCCCGCTACCAGATCCGCATTGATATTATAGGACTGACCGTCTTCACCCACACCGATAGGCGCAATCACCGGAATAAAATCACCCTTCACCAACATATTAATGACGCTGGGATCAATACTGGCCACTTCACCTACATGGCCGATGTCAACAATTTCCGCAGTGTTCATATCCGCTGCGGTGCGTTCAAATTTCAGCTTACGCGCATGAATCAATTCGCCATCCTTACCGGTCAGGCCCACGGCATGGCCACCCTGCATATTGATCATGTTAACGATTTCCTTGTTTACTAATCCACCCAGCACCATTTCAACAATATCCATGGTTTCACAATCTGTCACCCGCATGCCATCGACAAAGCGACTTTCTTTACCCACCCGCTCCAACATCTTGCCAATCTGTGGGCCGCCACCGTGCACCACCACCGGGTTCAGCCCCACCAGTTTCATCAGTACCACGTCACGGGCAAAACCCTGTTTGAGGGTTTCATCCGTCATCGCGTTACCACCATATTTAATCACAATGGTCTTGCCCTGAAAACGCTGAATATAGGGCAGGGCCTCGGTTAGCACCCGGGCGATAGTATGCGCAGAAGATTTTTTAATAGTCATAGTTCAACAATATTATTATATGAATAAACAACCCGCAGCTTATTGCGGAGAATTGAATTCCTGGAGATTAAATATCAAAACGGCAATTTCAATGTCGGACTAATGTCCAGCATAATCGCTTTAAATTCAGCCTGAATCCGTTTCAGTGCTTCCTCGGTTTGTGCTTCAAATCGCAGCACTAAACAGGGCGTGGTATTTGAGGCGCGCACCAGTCCCCAGCCATCTTCAAAATCTGCCCGGATGCCATCAATCATGGTGATATTGGCATTATCAAAATCAGCTTTATCCAACAGCGCATCCATAAATTTAAAGTGTTCACCCTCGGCCATTTCGACATTTAATTCCGGCGTGTTCACCGCATCCGGCAAAGCAGAGAAAACTTCATCTGCCGGACGTTCATCTGCAGAAATAATTTCCAATAAGCGCGCACCGGAATACAGCCCATCATCAAAACCGTACCAGCGTTCCTTAAAGAAAATATGACCGCTCATTTCACCGCCCAGCAATGAGCCCGACTGTTGCATCTTGGCTTTGATAAATGAATGTCCGGTCTTCCACATTAAAGGCTCGCCGCCTTTTTCCCAGATAACTTTGGTCAGGTTGGTACTGCACTTGATATCATAAATAATCTGCGCACCATGATTGCGAGATAAAACATCGGTGGCAAACAACATCATTAATCGATCCGCCCAGATGATGCTGCCGTTACCACTCACCACTCCAAGACGATCTCCATCGCCATCGAAGGCCAAACCAAGATCAGCACCCTGAGCACGCACGGTGTCGATCAAATCACGCAGGTTCTCAGGCTTACTCGGATCAGGATGATGATTGGGGAAATGCCCATCCACTTCACTATAAAGCTCGATCACTTCACAGCCGAGCGAATTATAAAGTTTCGGGGCTATCACACCGGCAACACCGTTGCCGCAATCAATCACTATTTTTAGCTTACGTTTAAGTTTAACGTCCGAGACAATGCGCTGAATATATTCATTGCTGATAACCCGTGTATTGTAGGCACCACTACCTCGGGTAAAATCTTCACTAATAATGCGTTCACGTAAAGACTGAATAGCGTCGCCGGACAGGGTCTCACCGCCCAGAACCATTTTGATACCATTATAATCTTTCGGATTATGACTACCGGTAAGCATCACACCGGTACCTTCGGTCATTTCTGCGGCAGTGTAATACAGCACTGGTGTAGGCACCATGCCAACATCAATAACATCAATACCGGCTGCCTGCAGCCCCTTAACTAAGGCTCCACCTAACTCCGGCCCCGACAAACGTCCATCACGTGCAAAGGCTATTTCCCCCAATCCACGACCGATGGCTTCACTGCCCAGTGCTTTACCAATCAGCATCATGATTTGTGCGTTCAACGTCTTACCGACGATGCCACGAATATCATAAGCCTTGAAAATAGAAGCCGGTAGTTGTCCGGGATTATCGACCTGAGAGTTTGCACCACTTTGCATTCGACTATCGACTTGATCAAATTTTGCCGCTTGCTGCGACTGTATCTGACTCTGTGCAAAGGCTGCATCACTATCCAGCTCCTGTACTTCTATTACCCCAGTGTCCATAAAAACCCGATCCATGCTGCGCGACATACTGATGTCATTGATGCTGACCGCATCCGGATCATCATCGCGTTCCCGATTCAGGGTCTGTCCCTGCATCAAAGTATCAAAGCGTCCTGCGGCGGTTTTGAACTCCTTCATATTGAGACTATATTCATGCCGCTTAATACCGCGCAGGAAGTTCGCTTCCATGTGCATAAAGCTATCAATATCAGTCTGAATAGACCGACTCAGTGCGCTTTTCAACAGGAAGAGCAGCATTGCACCCATCAGTATCGCCACCAGCACAATGACCAGTAAATTTATATTAAACAGGGAGGGCACGGCCAGTGGCGTCCACACACTCATGCGCCAGCGTGTGCCGGACACGTCAGCGAAAGCCAGCAAACCACTGGCTTTCGCTGTCGCGTCCCCGGACTCACCCACCATCAGCGCGGGTTTGCCAACTACCGGCTGAATCAATTCCAGATAGCCTTTAGCACCTTCTTCCTGCAACCACTTATTAACTAACATGACATCCAGCGCTAACTGAATATGTCCCACAATCTTATCGCCTTCTAAAGAAAAGACCGGTTGCAAAATATCAATGTGTTGCTGAGCGGTGCCGAATACGTGAATTTCAACTGCAGGACTATGATGACTTTCTTCTGCCTGACGCTGCATGTCTAAACAGGCAAAGCCCAGGTGTGGTATCCGCTGCTTATCCACTTTAAAAACACCGGTGGGTAACATACGTAGACGCAAGGCCCCCGGAAACTGTTTTTTTAAAACTTCGGCCTTAGCGCGTTTCGCAACATCATCATCTGAACGAATTAAATTACGAATCTGCGGATCAGCCGCAATCCCGCGCAGGACCTGTGAATAATAGGCGACTTTAAACGCCAGCTTATGCGCTGTGCGTTCTGCTATGGCATCTGCCACCGCACTCTGTTGCAAACGCAATTCGGTAAGGCCGGGGTATTGACTAAAAAAACTTGCAACCAGAATGATCAAACTAAAGAACACAAAGGCCAACAGGCTAACCGCATTCAAGCCAAGCAAATACGATGAACCACCTTTCTTCCGTGTCCGCCGTTTCCGTGCTTTTGCCACTGTCGACTTACTCCCTATAAAAAATAACCTATCAACTGAAACTATTAATAACGCTCTAACATTTCTTCTATTTTAGCCACGCCCGGTATGACCAAAACCACCGGCCGCACGCACACTGCTCTCAAAATCTTCAACGATCTCAAATTCCGCCTGAATCACCGGCACCAAAACCAGTTGCGCGATACGATCACCCACATCAATCGTAAAAGCGGTATCGCCTCGATTCCAACAGGAAACAAACAGCTGCCCCTGATAATCTGAATCAATCAGACCCACCAGATTACCCAGCACAATTCCGTGCTTATGTCCCAGCCCAGAACGCGGCAGAATCATCGCGGCAAGACCGGGGTTTTCGATATGAATCGCCATGCCCGTTGGAATCAAATGTGTTTCGCCCGGATTGATACATAACGGCACATCCAGACAGGCTCGCAGATCCAGTCCGGCGGAACCGGCAGTTGCATATTCCGGCATGGGGATTGCCTGCCCCAGTCGCGCGTCCAGAATTTTAAGTTTAATATTATTCATCTAATTATCCCCAATATCCCCAAAAGTTATCGGCCATCGGCTCAAAAAATAAACCACCCACAGGCTCAACATAAATATATTTTTAATGTTCTTTTTTTAAAAAATGAATATTGGAAATATATTTACGCTGACCCTGATTAAACTGAACAATGGTACTAATAAGCTGGCGCGCCAGTTTTTCTTTTGATGCTAGTTCCAGTTCCAGCTCACCGCCGCGCCAGAACAGGTGCAGAGCATTGTTATCACTGCCAAAGGTGCCAGCGGTTTCCTCTGCGGCTGGCCCCACCCAGTTTGCCACCACCATTTCTATGCCTTTTTTGTACAACTTCTGCTGTGCATAATCTGCCAGATTCTGCGTTTCCGCCGCAAAGCCGACACAGAACAAGTGCGGGAACTGTGCTTTGACGGTGGCAATAATATCCGGGTTAGGCAGCAACTCCAGTGATAAATTATTCTCGTTTCTTTTCAGCTTTTCATCCTCGACTAATGCAGGCCGATAATCCGCCACTGCGGCAGTAGAAATAAATATATCTGCGGCTTTCGCCTGCTTCAAAATAACATCGTGCATTTCCATTGCGCTGATCACATCGATGCGTTCAACTCGATCCGGGGTGGACAAACTCACCGGCCCAGCCACCAGAATCACTTTTGCTCCGGCCTCCTGCGCGGCGGCGGCAATACTAAAACCCATTTTACCGGAACTGTGATTACTTAAATAACGCACCGGATCAATGGCTTCACGAGTCGGCCCCGCACTCACCAACACTGTCTTACCGGTCAGGCTTCCGGGAACAAATAACGCGACCAGTTGCGACATCATAGCTTCAACTGAAATAAGACGGCCGGCCCCGACTTCACCACAGGCCTGCTCGCCTTCTTCCGGCCCCAGCAACAATACACCACGACTGCCCAACAGACGTACATTTTCCCGAGTTGCAGCACTCGACCACATATGTACATTCATGGCTGGCGCAACAGCCAGCGGTATTTTGCCGGCGGCCAAACACACAGCCGCGAGTAAATCATCCGCCCGCCCCTGAGTCAGGCGAGCAAGAAAGTCTGCACTGGCAGGAGCAACCAGAATCACATCGGCCCAACGCGCCAGTTCAATATGACCCATACCCGCTTCAGCTTCAGCATCCAGTAAATGCCGGTGCACTGGATTTCCGGAAAGCGCCTGAAAAGTCATCGGGGTGACAAATTCCGTTGCCCCGCGCGTCATTACCACTCGCACCTCGGCCCCGGCTTCGCGCAGACGTCGCACCCAATCTGCGGCCTTGTAAGCGGCAATACTACCGGTCACGCCGAGCAGGATACGTTTGTTAGTAAGGACTTGCATATTGAAGGAGTTTAGCAGAATAGTCAGGTACAATACCAAGCATAATAGCCGCAAAAATTACCGGTACATACCTTGCGGAACAGTATTCAGGCGATACTGCCGTGCTGTGTGTTGCTACCCTAAAGCACAACTAAGAAGCATAAAAACCCCGGCCAGCAATAATATATTTTTCATGACACTCATTCATTAAAACAAAAACATACTCAATTTATCGTTGATAGTCTTATTGTTAATAAACTACCCCGCAGCAAGCTGACGGGGTATTAAGTTGTAGGTTGAATGAGATGAAGCCCAACCTACCTGTTTTTCGCTACAAGCAGCGGGGAATTAAACCCTCAGCGATCAACGTGTTTAACCGCTAATTATAAACTGGAAAATACCAGGGCGGTAGGTCGACTGAAGCAAGCTGAGCTCGATACTTTGAGTTAACGGGTAATTTAGGCGGTAAGCGGATA
>CAZNRP010000013.1:10703-39854 GCA_964575555.1 uncultured Thiohalophilus sp.
AGCAAGCTGAGCTCGATACTTTGAGTTAACGGGTAATTTAGGCGGTAAGCGGATAAAAATTGAGGAAGAGCGAATCGAGCCTGCATATTATTTTAAACATACTACAGGCTCGAGCTTGAATGGGTCAGGATGAGCTAACCGGCTTTCAGGATTTGCTATCGCGCGTCTTAATTCGCACCAGACCAGCGAGCCCAATTGACATCAATGCCAATGTTGCCGGTTCCGGCACGTTATGGGTATCCTGTGCATCAATGTACAGGTTGGACGAAATCAGTTCCAGACTGTCGGCAATGGTATGAGTGTCGTTATAGTAATGTGTGTCGTAATAAGTATCATAATACCCACCACGCCAAGTCCACCAAGTCCTGTGCCACCTGGAATGCTGTCGTTGGTAGGAATGCCTGTCGTTATATTGATAAACTTCATTTGCGGTAACAGACACCGTCAACAGACCATCCAGAAGAAAGTCATAACTACCGGTAATACCCAACAGATCAAACTGAGTTGTGCCTGAAAAACCGGGAGTTAGATTGCCCAGAAACAAATTATTTTCAACACGAACAGGATCAGTACGGCGATCAACGCCCCGCGCAGTAATCGACAGGCTGGCACTGTTAATCACTGTGTTCTGATCGATGCCGTAACCGCTAAAGTCAAAAACCCAGGAAACAGTCTGGTTGTTATTAACGACTGAATCACTCCAGCTGTTATAGGTTAAATCAATGATCGTTGCATTTACTGAGGCCGTAACAACAAACCCCAGTACGAGTGCAAAAAATGTATTTTTGAGTTGCATACCCCAATCTCCATATTTATGTTTTTATAATGTGCTCTCAATCCTGCATAAACCGCTTTATATCGGCTTAACATACCTGAGAAATACGCAATTATGTCGAATCTGTCACAGATTATAGGCTCACTATGATGTAGCGCCATACTCCAATGGTCATACTTAGAGCTACATCTGCCTCTAAATCAACAACACAGGCCCGCCTGATTTTACGCTCTCCCGGATCAGCTCAGATTTGAGATCTGAATTTTTCTGGTTTAATCATACAAACGAGGAGTCGCCAAAATGTGATCAAGAGACAGCTCCCGAAGGGGAAGCCCAAATACTTATGCAACGATTAGTATTGAGGCAATACTTGACCCTGTTATTTAAAGGGATATCCTGTCATCACACACTATATATATGACAGGGAGGTCATAGCATGCCAATTACCGACTGGCCGGTACAGGAACGGCCCCGTGAAAAATTACTTAACCGGGGGGCGGCAGCACTCTCCGATGCTGAACTACTGGCAATATTTCTACGCACCGGTATTCCCGGTAAAACGGCAGTAGATCTGGCCCGTGATCTATTAGCTCAGTTTTCCAGTCTGCGCGGCCTGCTCACGGCCAGCCGAGATCAGTTCTGCTCTCAACCCGGTCTTGGACCCGCCAAATTTGCCCAATTGCAGGCGGTGTTGGAAATGGGTAAACGTCATTTACAGGCCACCCTGATGCGAGATGAGGCGCTCACCGATCCGGCCGCCACCCGCCATTACCTCAGCGCCCAGCTGCGCGATCATGCCTTTGAGGTTTTTGCCTGCCTGTTTCTGGATAACCGTCACCGGGTAATTCATTTTGCAGAACTGTTCCGAGGCACCATCAACGGTGCCTCCGTTCACCCGCGAGAAGTGGTGCGACAGACTCTGGAACACAATGCGGCGGCGGTGATTTTCGCCCACAATCACCCCTCCGGAGTGGCCGAACCCAGCGAGGCAGATCGCCAGTTGACCCGCCGTCTGCAGGCAGCACTAGAGCTGATTGACGTGCGGGTACTGGATCATATTGTCATCGGTGATGGCGAATGCGTGGCCTTTTCCGAGCGGGGCTGGATTTAACTGGATAAACCTCCCACCAAATTTTCCCTCTAAATGGCAGGAAGTTAAGCCATCAGCGGGATTATACCCGTGATACCTCAAAATGCAGGTTTCAGCGTGGTAAGAAGCCGTCATATTCGAGGCATGGAAACGCAGGACTAGTCACTCTAATCCAAGTTTTCATAACGAAGAAGATGATGGCTTCTTGCCGCGCCCTTCGGGAGTCTTGCACCGCGTTGCAACTCTTGGAAAGGACGAGCCATTCCCTGCACGTTGCGCCTTGTTCAAGCTTCCTGGCGAGACTCTGAAATCTACATTTTGAGGTATCACGGGTATATATACTGAATTCAGGTGCGGATAGGCTTGTATCCCGGCGCTCATTTCCGTAGAATGCGCGGACTTTGACGCTGGCTCCAAGGGGATGCTGGGTCACATATGAAAATTTTTGGAGAATGAGTCATGTCACGAGTTTGTCAAGTTACCGGCAAGCGCCCGATGAGTGGAAATAATGTTTCCCACGCGCACAATAAAACCCGTCGTCGTTTTCTGCCGAATCTGCACAGCCACCGTTTCTGGATTGAGTCTGAGCAGCGTTTCGTGCGTCTGCGCCTGAGTTCCAAAGGCATGCGCATTATCGATAAGAAAGGTATTGAAGCCGTCCTCGTCGACATGCGTCGTCGTGGCGAGAAGGTTTAAGGAGAAAGATCATGGCAACAGATAAAATCAAACTGGTCTCCAGCGCCAAAACTGGCCACTACTACACCACCACCAAGAACAAGCGCAACATGCCTGAAAAAATGGAGATCAAAAAATATGATCCCGTGGTTCGCAAGCATGTGATGTACAAGGAAGCCAAGATTAAATAATCCGGCATCCGGCTCGATCGTTAAAAAACCCGCCCTTGTGGCGGGTTTTTTATGTATCTGGAAAAAGAAGATTTACCCGCACGACTGCATAGACGCAGGAGGTAGAGCAACGCAGGAGCAGTTGCCGAGAGGACACAGAGAAAAATTTTTTCTGGTTCCCTCGCGGGAGCGTGGAAACGATATTCAAAATATAAGTCTGGGCTTTGCTGCGAAATCCGGCTGTGCTTGTTGGGCTTCTCTCCCGTTCAGCCCAACCTACGGGACTTATCCCCAGTCCAGGTTAATAACCTCCGTGTCCTCTGTGGTAAAAAATCAATCCTGCCGCCGATGATGAAGCATCAGATTCCCCACCGCATCCACTTCACAATCCCAGTCCGGGGCAACATAGGTGGTCGAAACCGTTTCGGTAATCAACAACGGCCCAGTTAATCGTTGCCTGACCGCCAGTGACTGCCGAATATAAACAGGAATCACCGAATCAATACCGGCCATATTAACCGCTTCCTGCGCCTCGCCCGGCGTCACGGTAAGCGGCTCAAGCTGCAATTCAGCCGCCGGACTTTGTACGGCAACGCGAATATTCACCAGTTCCACCGCTAAATCCAGCCGGTGACCATAGCGCGTTTCATGTTGCGAATGAAATGCTTGCACGCTTTTTGGCAGATCCTGCCAAAAAACATTGAGAGTGTAAGACTGTCCCCGGTAACGCAAATCCAGGCTGTAAGTACAGTTAATCGTCTCCTCAGCCACGCCTTCTTCGATTAAAGCGGCTCGCCCCTGCTCCGCCAACAGCTCAAATTCAACCCGCAAATCCGACTCATCCATTTCCAGCAGCAGACCAATCCGAGTATGTGATAAACGCCGTTCACGCGGGGCAACCAGCATCCCCAATGCCGAAAGCACTCCCGCATGCACCGGTACGATCGCACGCGGCATGGCCAGCGCCTCGGCCAGGGCACAAACATGCAGGCCACCGGCACCCCCAAAAGACACCAGGGTCAGACCTCGGGGATCGATACCCCGCTGCACCGACATCACCCGTAATGCCTGTGCCATATGTTCATCGGCCAGACGAATAATTCCAGCGGCCAACTGTTCCACACTTATATTTAAAGGTTTAGCCAGTCTCGCGCAAGCATCGTTGGCAGCCTGAACATCCAGTGGCATCTCACCGCCAAGAAAAGCCTCGGCACGCAAACGCCCCAGCAACAGATTCGCATCCGTCACCGTTGGTTGCTGCCCACCTTGTCCGTAACAGGCCGGCCCCGGCAACGCACCGGCAGATTCAGGGCCGACCTGCAACAGGCCACCGGCATCCAGACTCGCCACCGATCCCCCTCCGGCACCAATGGTATGCATATCCACCATCGGTACGGCCACCGGCCAGTCAGCAATCCGGCCTTCGACGGTCAATTGCAGATCGCCATCAATTAAGGCCACATCGGTAGACGTGCCGCCCATATCAAAGGTTAACAAACCACCACAGCCCGCCTGCTCACCGATGAAACGCGCTCCTGCCAGGCCTCCCGCCGGGCCGGAGAGCAGCATATTGACCGCCTTTCTGCCGGCCTGTTCAGCGGCAATAGTGCCAGCGGAGCTTTGCATAACCGAGATTCGTGCATGGGCCGCCCTCTCGCCCAGACGGCGTAGATAACCCTCCACCAATGGCCCGACGCTAGCATTCAGCCAGGTGGTCATGCCCCGTTCATATTCGCGAAACTCCGGCAAAATTGCCGAGGAGCGAGATATAAAAATATCATCCGGTAAAGCCTTCTCAATCGCTTTTTCAAAACCATCATCCAGATAAGAGAACAGCAGGTTGATGGCCACAGCAACCGGTTTCAGTTCCGCCACCTGCTGCACCAGTATTTTTAAATCAGCCTCAGTCAGCTCTTCGACAAGCTCACCATTGGCCCCGAGTCGCCCTCCCGTTTCCAGACAATGTGTAGCGGGAACAGGCGGCGGCGGTGACGAGGGTTGCAGGGCATACAGTTCATGCCGTGTTTGCCGGGCAATCGTTAACATATCACCCAGACCGTGATTGGTAATAAAAACGGTGCTCACACCCTTACCTTCCAACACCGCATTGGTGGCCACGGTCGAACCGTGTACGATGTAGAAATCAACATCATCGGCCAGCACATCCAATTGCAAATCAGCCAGCCCCTGCAGTATGGCCTGTTCCGGTGCATCTGGTGTAGACAGAACTTTGTGGGTGTGCAACTGTCCATTGCGGTACAAAACAAAGTCGGTGAAAGTGCCACCGGTATCAACACCGAGAAGAAGTCGCATCATTTATTTTTTAATCATTATCTAAACGAACCGGGACGGGGGGACTTGTCTGAAAAGCCAGAGCCCCTATAATTCGCCACATACTAACATTAAGTAAGTACGGCTTCAGTCGTACTTCAATCTTCACCATACAGGTACGACTGAAGTCGTAGCTACAAGGGAATCATGTCATCCGATTTACTGATTAGCGTTACCAACCTCTATCGTCACTACGACAGCTTGCAAGCTGTGCATGATGTCAGTTTCGAACTCCGGCGCGGTGAAGTGCTAGGTTTTCTCGGCCCTAACGGGGCGGGTAAATCCACCACCATGCAAATCATCACCGGCAATCTCGCTCCCAGTAGCGGACAAATTAAAATCTGTGATATCGATCTACTCGATGCCCCCCGTGCCGCCAAAGCGCGCATCGGCTATCTGCCGGAACAGCCGCCGCTGTATCGGGAATTGAGCGTCGATGAATACCTTATTTTCTGCACCCGCCTGAATCGAATTCCAAAAGCCCAACAAACAGCCGCACTGGATCGCGCCAAACAGCGTTGCGGTCTGCAACAGGTGGGGCGGCGTTTAATTAACAATCTCTCCAAGGGTTATCAACAGCGGGTGGGTATTGCCCAGGCGATTATTCACAGCCCTGACATCGTGGTGCTGGATGAACCCACGGTGGGGCTGGATCCAATTCAAATTCGCGAGATTCGTCACCTTATCCGCGAGCTGGCCGAAGACCATGCAGTGATTCTCTCCACCCATATTTTGCCCGAGGTACAGATGACCTGTAGCCGGGTACAAATTATTAACCGGGGGCAACTGGTGTTCAGCGATGATATTGAAAGCCTGAACCGCAGCATGCGCGCACGCAGTCTGATTCTGGGTTTAGAAAATGCGCCAGATAATATGAGTGAACTGGAAAGTCTGTCAGGTGTTGAATCAATCGAAGCACTGGAAGATAACCGCTGGCGTATTCGCCACCCGGAAGATCAAAGTCCGGCAGCTAACATCGCCGAGCTCGCGGTAAAAAATAACTGGGGATTGATCGAGCTAAGTCCGGAAACCCGCAGTCTGGAACAGATCTTCCTCGACATTACCGCCACCGAACAGGCTCTGCCTGATACTAATAAGGAAGGCCAGGTCGCATGATGATATTCACTCTTGCCGCACGCGAACTACGCAGCCTGTTTCTCTCGCCATTGGCCTGGTCGATACTCGCCGTGGTGCAGTTCATACTTGCCTGGCTGTTTTTATCTCAACTCAATGACTTCATTATGCTACAACCACAACTGCAGATGATCGACAACGCGCCCGGTGCCACTGAGCTGGTTATCGCACCGGTCTATGGCAGCGCAGCCTTCATTATGATGATGGTCACCCCGCTATTAACCATGCGTTTGATCAGTGAAGAGCGGCAAAGCGGCAGCATCGCCCTGCTCATGTCCGCGCCAATTTCGATGAGCGAAATCATTATCGGAAAATTTCTCGGCGTGTTTAGTTTTTTATTATTAATGACCTTGATGCTCAGTCTCATGCCACTGTCCTTATTCATTGCCGGGCCGATTGATGCCGGACTGCTGGCCTCACTGATACTGGCGCTCAGCTTATTACTCGCCGCCTTTACTGCACTGGGACTGTATATGTCCACCCTCACCCTGCAACCCACGGTCGCAGCGATCAGCACTTTCGGTGCACTCCTGCTACTCTGGATTCTTGACTGGGCCGGCGATAAAGTCGGCAGTGAACAGGCCAGCGGTCTGCTCAGCTACCTTTCCATCCTGCGTCACTTCGAAGCACTGGGCAAGGGTGTCTTCAATAGCGGTGATCTTATTTACTATCTGTTATTTACCAGCCTGTTTTTAATTCTCAGCATCCGCCGTCTGGATGCCGATCGACTGCAGCACTAAGGAGATCGGAATGAGAATAAATAATAAAGTCCGCATGCAGTTACGGCTACAAAACATTATCTTTTTATTATTGTTGCTGAGCATGACTGGTCTGCTCGGCTGGCTTTCACAACGCTATAGCGTTGAAACCGACTTAACTGCGAACCAACGTAATACGTTATCAGAAGCCAGCGTTACACTATTACAACGCATGCCCGAACCCATACGTATTACCGCCTTCGCACAGGACAGTGAACTGCTGCCCACACGCCGCAAAATTCGTGAACTGATCGAACGTTACCAACGCCACAAAGCCGACATTCAACTGCACTTCATTGATCCCAACACCGAACCGGATCGGGTTCGCCGCGAGGGTATTAGCGTCGATGGCGAACTCATCGTTGAGTATCAGGAGCGTAACGAAAAAATCCAAAACCTGAATGAAGAAACCCTCACCAATACTCTGCAACGTCTGCTGCGCAGTGGTGAACAAAATATTGTGTTTATCGGCGGCCACGGCGAACGCGAAGCTGATGGACAAGCTAACCACGATTACGGTCGTTTCATCAAGCAACTGGCCAGCAAGGGTTTACAGGCTTCAACATTAGTATTAACAGCACAGCCAGAAATTCCGGCAGATACTTCGGTCTTGATCATCGCCGGCCCGCAGGTAGATTACCTGTCCGGTGAAGTTAAAATGATTCAGGACTATCTTGATAATGGCGGCAACCTGCTCTGGCTGCATGATCCGGGTTCCCACTATGGCCTTGACAGTCTAGCCAAATCAATGGGAATAAGCTTTGTCCCCGGCACCATAGTCGATCCCACAACTCAGGTGCTAGGCATTTCCGATCCCTCTTTCGCCCTGGTAACCGGCTATGGTAGTCATCCAATTGTAAAAGATTTTACCTACATGACCATCTACCCGCGTGCCAGCGGCCTGGAACATTTTGAAAAGAACAACTGGAAAGCCGAGGTTCTATTACAAACGGTTGAACGCAGCTGGTCAGAAACATCAAAGCTGGAAGGTTCGGTCGACTTTGATGAAAAACATGACATAGCCGGCCCGCTGACCATTGGCTTTGCGCTAAGTCGCAACAACGCCGACGTTACTGAGAATAAAACCGAGGTAGCGCAAAGCACTCAACGTGTTGTTGTATTGGGTGATGGTGATTTTATTTCCAATGCCTATCTGGGCAATCAGGGCAATCAGGATCTCGGCTATAACATCATCAACTGGTTAAGCCATGACGATAATTTTATTTCGATTCCGTCTACCACTGCACTAGATACCGAGCTGGTGCTGGAAGAACGCACCTGGTCGCTGCTCGGGCTGTTATTTTTAATTGTGATACCGTTGATCTTATTGGCAGCAGGAATCGTGATCTGGGTACGGCGGCGCAAACGTTGAGCGTAACTTGTTGGGCTTCGCTATCGCTCAACCCAACCTACATTTAATTTCTGCCAATGTTCATATGAAATCAGGTTGGCTGAATAAAATGAAGCCTGTAGGGTGAGCACGATGTATGTGCCCACCAATTTTCCGCGTGGGCACAAAAGACGTGCCCACCCTACATAATCGAACATTTAACTTTCATTAAATAAGCAAGCACATGACTTCACGAACGCTACTTAATCTTGCCCTCCTGCTCATCGTCCTCATTTTGATTAGCATTGTTGTGCTCGAACCGGGCAATACTCCCGAACCGGAATCGGTGTTGCTAACCAACCTTAACAGCAGCGACATAAACAAGATAAAGATTACTCGCCGGGACAAAGATACGATAGTGCTTGAGAAAGAATCCGGCCACTGGAACATGCTATCGCCTTACCCACTCGCAGCCAATGATTATAAAGTCGAGGCGGTGATGAAGTTGCTGAGCATCGAAAGTGCCGCTCAATATGATATCAATCAACTCGACCCAGCTCATTATGAGCTAACTAGTCCTGCAGTTAGCATTCAATTTAATGACTCCCTGCAGATTGATTTCGGCAACATTGAAACCTTACATAAACAACGCTATGTGCGCATCAATCAACAATTACACCTTATTCCTGATTACTATTATTACCAGCTTGTGAGCAGCACCACCGATTATCTTGATCATGCCCTGATCCGCGAAGGTGAAAAAATCACCCGGATTGAATTGCCGGCATTGACCCTGGCACTCGTCGATAACAAATGGACACTTGATCCGGAAAATGAAAACTATTCCGCCGATGCCTATACCGATTTACTCAATGAATGGCAGTATGCCCATGCGGTTGAATTGCGACCGGTTACGAAAAGAAAAAAAAACAAGGGCCAATTAATACGTGTTTTTTTGCGGGGAAAGGAGAGCCCGCTCGTATTTAATCTTTACCAACAGGAAGATGAATTTATTCTCAGCCGCGCCGATAAAAATATTGAGTACGTAATGGCGGCCGATAAAGCCGATGCGCTATTGAGCCTGCAAAAACGTAGCGTTGATGTTGAAGCTGATTCCAGATTGGCTGAGTAAGAATTAACCCATTAAACGTTATAAAATTACCGTTCGTCCTGAGCTTGTCGAAGGAAGCTTGTCGAAGGAAGCTTGTCGACGTCATTATTGACTATAGGCTCGACTTCAGTCATACCTACCTACACCTGTACGACTAAAGTCGAACCTACAATACCTACATGCTAGAATCACGCATGCCAGAACTCCCCGAAGTTGAAACCACCCGCTCAGGTATTGAACCGCATTTGCTCGGGCGGGCTATCACAAAAGTCATTATTCGCAATCGAAAACTTCGCTGGCCGGTGCCCGCAAACTTAGCCAGCGAACTACAGCAGCAATCTGTTAACTCAGTCAGTCGTCGGGGAAAATATCTTCTGCTTGGTTTTGACAATGGCAGCCTGATCATCCATCTGGGCATGTCCGGTAGCCTGCGTATTTTACCCGTTCAAACTCCAGCCGAAAAACATGATCATGTGGAATTACAACTCAGCAGTGGCGAGTGTCTGCGTCTGCGTGATCCGCGTCGCTTCGGTTGTGTACTCTGGACCCGCCGTGATCCACTAAAACACAAACTGCTCGCCACACTCGGTCCGGAGCCGTTGCTAGCCGACTTTGATGGTGACTATCTCTACGCTCGAAGCCGGAATCGCAAACAGGCGATTAAATCTTTTATTATGGACAGCAAAATCGTCGTCGGTGTCGGTAACATCTACGCCAGTGAGGCCCTGTTTCTAGCCGGTATTCATCCACAACGCGCCGCTGGCCGCATTGCAGATAAACGTCACCAGCAGTTAGCCCACGTTATTAAAAAAGTGCTGACCGAAGCAATTCGCCAGGGCGGGACAACGTTGCGGGATTTTACCGCCAGTGATGGTTCCCCCGGCTACTTTAAACAACAACTAAATGTCTATGGCCGGGCCAAAGAGGCCTGTCCGAACTGTGGCCAGCCTATCCATCAACTGACCATTGCCCAACGTGCCAGCTATTACTGCCCTGCCTGCCAGAAGTAACCACAAAATAAATTGATGTATGCTTAAGGTTCAGGGTATAAATGACCGATAAGATCTATAATTAAATAATGGCTCTGCATCAAAAGGAAGCGCATAGTGAAACTCTCTTTTAAACTTATGTTACTGGCACTGATGCTGGTCGTTGCGAGCCCCTTTATCCTCCCCGGCCAAAATGGCAAGCCCATTTTATCATGGGATAAATTGAACCTGCCGAATTTCGCCAGTCTGCTATCCCGCTTTACCAGCAACAACAGTAACACCACCACCCGCGATATCGAAAAAGCTGATTCAAGCATCGAGGAAACACTGGAAACGGAAGCGGAAGCGGAAGCGGATGAAAACACCACGGCGGTACACAAATGGATGGACAAACACGGTGTCTGGCATTTTTCTGACAAGCATAACCCGGAAGGACAAGATGAAGTTGTGCGTATTAACATCAACCGTAATGTTGTTCAGGCAACGCCGGTGGTAAAAGATATTCCGGATGAAGACGACAAAGCAGAAGGGGAAAAAGACAAGGGCGATGATAAGGATGACGGCCCCAACATTCCCTATCCCACCACCGTGCCGATGAAAGATATCCCTAAACTAATTAGCGATACCAAAGCACTGAAAGAAACTATGGACAAACGCTACAAGGAACAACAAAAGCTGCTGGACTCACTGCAAACTGTACAATGACTCCTTAATCTAACAGCGATCCTGAACCCAGTACCCGCAAGCGACGACTAAAACCAGAGCGCAGCTGGGTATCATTATTAGAGACTATTTCCAGCGTGTGGCTGGAAGCCGGATGTTCTTCACTCACTTCTGGGAAGATCATTTCTTCATTTTCGGTGCAGACAAAGCGGAACATATTGCGTCCCAGATACACCATGTCATTATTTTTCAGGCGCACGCAGGATATTTTTTTCTTATTAACGTGGGTCTTGTTAGTGCTGCCCAGATCATGAATAAAGAATTTGCAGCCCGCTGAAGAATCATCTCCCTGCTTGGCCTCAATCAACGCATGCTCTTTACTCACATAGGCATCCATCACGCAAATGTCGTTATGTGCATCACTACGGCCAATGCGGATCACTGGCTTATCGATGGTGAAGCGGATGCCCGGAACACCATTGGCATACTGTATTAATTCTGCCATTTTTCTGTCCTCGCCCTGAATATCTTTGATTATTTTAACTATTTTCCCACGCGGGTTGTACAGATTACTGCAGGCTCTGAAATGGTAACGTGAAATTGCTCACATTTTATTCTTTTTTATCTATACGCTGTCTAATTGTGACCGCACCAGATCTGGAATTTATGCTTTTTCAGAGGGAAGGCGAAGCCTGCCACAGTCATGACAGACTTTTCAAGCCAAATTTATTATATTTCAGGAGGACGGCTGTAAAGCCCTATTTTTTAGGTATCTTTTTCACCTGAGCCAATCCCTCTCCACGCGGATCACTGGCCGCACTAACAGACTGGCGGGCTTTATCAAGTATGACGATTTGCATATTACCGTACTGTTGGCGCAACTGTTTCAGTCGATGCCCCATGCTTTGCAACCTCATCACCTCGCCAACAGTGAAGGCCTTATTTTCAAACTGCACCACATCAGGCAGATACTGGTGATGAAAGCGGGGTTGGCTGACCACTCGTTTTGCTGACAAACCATCACTCACCGCAAGAATCCCATGCAGCACCATAGTAATAATCCGGCTACCACCCGGACTGCCAAGAATCGCCAGCCTGTCCGGGCCTTCAATAAAGGTTGGACTCATGCTGGAGAGCATGCGCTTGCCCGGGGCAATGGCGTTCGCCTGCGCCCCCACCAGACCGTAAGCATTCGCCACCCCCGGTTTAGCTGAGAAATCGTCCATTTCATCATTGAATAGAATGCCGGTGCCCGCTGCCATGAACCCCGAGCCAAAGGGATAGTTAATGCTCAGGGTTGCCGCAACACGATTACCGTCGGCATCCAGAATCGAAAAGTGCGTAGTGTGGTGACCTTCCACCACAGGCGACACGGGTTTTAAATTTCGGCTGGGAGTGGCCTGTGAGAGGCTGATGGTCTGCCGCAATTCACGCGCATAAGTCTTGTCGGTCAACCGCTTAAGTGGAACATCGACAAAGTCAGGATCCCCCAGAAATTCGGCACGATCCCGATAGGCTCGGCGCATGGCTTCAATCAACAAATGTTTGCGCGCTGCCCCCTGCATTGATCGCAAACCATCCTCTTCCAGCATATTCAACATTTCAACTATGGCGATCCCGCCCGAGGACGGGGGCGCAGCCGAGGTGATTTTGTAGTCATACCAGCTCCCCGTCACCGGTTTACGCTCTTTAACTTCATAGCCCTTTAGATCTTTTGCTGTCCAGATCCCCCCGGCCTTATCACTGGCAGCAAGCAGATTTTTAGCCACTGGGCCCTGATAAAATCCCGCGGCTCCGTGGCTGGCAATGGCTTCCAATGTGCGTGCCAGATCCGGCTGTTTGATGACATAGCCCTGATGCGGAATTTCATCCCGATAAAGAAACACTGCGGCGGCCGCTTTCGAACTACGCAAAGCCTGTAGCCGAAATTTCGCCATACGCTGGTAAAATTCAGTTACTTCAAAACCTTCCCGTGCCGCACGAATAGCAGGAGCCAGCGAAGTGCTCAGTGGCAAGCGCCCATATTTTTTAGCAATGTGCACCAACGCCGCCGGTTCACCCGGAATGCCCGCTGCCAGAGCCCCATTCATCGACAGGCCAGGAATTACTTCGCCTTTATCATCCTGATACATTTTTTCATGCGCTTTCAGGGGTGCGGTTTCACGACCATCCACCATCACCGCCTCATCCTTACCCGCCTGCTGCAATAACCAGAAACCCCCGCCACCCAAACCGGAACTGTATGGCTCAACCACGGCAAGAGTAGCACTCACCGCCACCGCTGCATCAAAGGCATTGCCACCCGCCTCAAGAATTTCAAACCCCGCCGCCGTCGCCAGCGGATGGGCACTGGCAATCCCGGCGTCATGTCTCGGTGCGGCATGAACCGGCAAAACCGCCAGCATCAACAGCATAATAATAGTTGCAATAATGTTCATCATTTCACTTGTTTCCCTTGTAAACTAACTAAGCTAACACTGTAAAATAGCCGCTTAGATGTAATCTGAGCGTTCTCATCCTGATCCGAACTTTCGATTTAATCCTCGAATAAGCGCAAGATAATACTTGAAAGCTCTCATCTGCGATATAAGTTAAGTTCTTCCTGTGAACTATCACATGAATATCTGTGCCTTCTATCTAAAATAGATTATGCGCTAAAAACAAAATGGAGTTCCTGAGAATGTGTATCGAAAAACAATTTGAAATGTTATCTCAATATAATTCATGGATGAATAAAAATATTTTCAATCTATGTGATTCATTAAATGACGATGTGCGCAAGAAAGACATGGGGGCTTTTTTTGGTTCCATTCATGGAACTCTAGACCACATACTTTATGGCGACATAGCATGGTTGGAACGTCTAAGAGATAGCGCATATAAGCCCAGAGATATTAATAAAATATTGTACTCAAACTGGGATGATCTAAAACAAGAGAGATTTATCGTTGATAATAAAATAGATATTTGGGTTAAGTCCCTAAATGAGAGAAAGCTAAATCAAATCCACACTTATACAAGCAATGTTGACGGCAAACAAAGATCGGTACCATATTGGACGTTAGTTCATCATGTATTCCATCATCAAACACATCATCGGGGGCAATTAACCACCTTGCTTAGTCAGCTTGGTATTGATTTTGGATCAACCGATATACCCTTTATGCCTGGGCTCAAAAAAAGGGTCTGACAAACAGCTGCCAGACCCTTTATTACTCTACCGGAGTCAGTGATATATTTATTCGGTCACTGATTTCAAACTGTAATTTTCGGTATTAAGCGCGGGTAAAACGCCGCCTACCAGTTCATTGGTGAAGTACTCAATCAAAGGCACAACATAAACCACATCGGATTCCACAAAGGCAGCTGGATTAGCGGCTCTTACAGCAGCAAACGTATAGTAACCATCTTTACCCAGTGCGGTGAACGAGTTTGTTGCCACCTTATAACTGAGACCAGTGTTAATGTTTGACCATACTCCGCTTACCCGATCTTTGACTTCAACATTAAGAACCCGTGAGCCAAATGCAGCACTTTTTACAATATCGTAACGAAGGTGCGAGGCATAAGGGAAGGCACCAGTTGAGCCCGTACCCAGAGCATAATCAACGGCCTCTTCAAGTACCTTAACAATGTCCTGTCCGTTCATGTCGATAGTAACAACCGTATTAGAGAACGGCAGCATGGTGTAAGCATCAGCTACAGTAAAAATACCGTCATTAAAGCCGGTACGCACACCACCGGAGTTTTGAATTGCCACATCAACATTCGGCAAATACTTCAAGAAGGCATCTGCAACGATATGCGCGGCATAACTTCCTGTCGGCACCTGACCAGCCACAAAGCCTGTGGGAATTCGTGTATAAGGCATGTAAGTCGTGACGCTGCCAATCTCTTTTACCTGGAAGGCTTTGAGTTCGGCTTTATAGGGAGCCAAAATGGATTCGATCGCCTGACTAGGGGCAACTTCCTTGACTGTTTTCATGCCTTCAATCGCCAGAGAAATACTGGCGGTCTGGGCTGCGGTTGCTGCCGCCCAGCTACCGGACTCTTTAACCTGATAGGGGCCACCTACGAGCAGTTCAAGATTACCCTCAGCTTCGATCACATGACCGGATTTATTGAATGACAGTTCTAATATGCCCAGGCCACGAGCATATTGCCAGGCCTGTGCAATGTAAACCGGCTGACCCTTTGGATTTCTAACCATGGTTGGGTAGTCACCTTCAATAGCCAAACCCATACTGGCCATTTCGCCGGTAGAATCGAGCAGAGTGTGAGTATCACCACCAATAATTGCATCAACACCATTAACTGCGGCGGCTAATTGCTTATCAAATTCATAACCAATATGACTAAGAACAATGATCTTGTTAATGCCCTGGCTTTCCAGTTCATTAACCGTGGCACGAACCGTTTCGACTTCATCGGTAAAGGTCACGGCATCCGTAACCAATGAGGATTCTCTGGTTTTCTTAACTTTAAGAACACCGATAACCGCAACCCGTTCACCTTCAATTTCTTTAATGATATACGGCTGTATATTGGTACCGTACAAAGGACTCGCAGGAGTAGGAATAACATTCGCAGATACGATAGGGAAATTAGCCATATTGATTAACTTGGCTAACCAGGCTTCACCTTCATCAAATTCGTGATTGCCTAAGGCATAAGCATCCAGTCCGACTTCATTGAAAAGTTTAAAATCAGGAACCGCTTTAAATAAGCTAAAATAGAGTGTGCCGTTCATTTCACCGCTGTTCAGAACCAGGGTATTGTCTTCGCGTAGCATAGAAACTTCATTGCCGATACGCGCAAAACCGCCCAGATTAAGGCGCACAGATTCTGCTCCAGCTATTGTGGGATCATAATCCAGATTCAGATCAAAGCGTTGACCTTCTAAATATGAATGATAGTCATTGGTGTGCAAGATAGTAACCTCGATGGCCTTTCTATGCCCACGTTCATCATCGCGCCGTTCCTCGCGCTCATCGTCCTGTTCTTTCATGCTTCTTTTATTTATAAAGCCAGATGCAGCTGCGCGCCTGGATTGGCTAACGTTATCCTCATGATAACTGCTGGCAAACGTAGCCGCAGGGGAAACGACAGCAACACAGACCAACGTTGATAAAATCGATAGTTTATAATTCATTTTATTATTCTCTTAACAAGGTTTAAAGTAGGCATTATTAGTGCGGGTACTTAAGCAATTAAAACCGAGCCAGATGACAAAGTGGTTACAGAAACATTACTGATTCATGATATTTCTGTAATAGAACTATTTTAAAAACCAATTTACTTAACAGAATACAGCGATCAAGAGAGATACAAGGTTCGACTTCAGTCATACTGATGCAGCTGAAGCCAACCTCACATGCAAGCGGAGAGGAATATGCCTGGGAAACGTTAAGTCGACATTGCTATGAAACCATCTCACATCGATTGCGGCCATTTTCTTTAGCTTTATAAAGGCCGCTATCTGCACGTTGAAAGATAGATTCTGGTGTATCGTTTTCACATACTTCTGTCAGGCCACATGAGGCAGTGATTTCAACATGTGATTCACGAAAGTGGAAGGCACAGCTTTGAATTGTTTTTCGTAACTTATCCTGAGACTTATACGCGGCTGCTATTTTTGTTTCCGGCATAATGACAACAAATTCTTCACCACCATAGCGGGCAACAATATCGGTTTCTCTTGTATTATCCGCAATCACTCTTGCAATAATTTTTAGCACTTTATCACCGGCAACATGGCCGTAGGTATCATTCACCGATTTAAATAAATCCACATCCCAAACGGCAATAACAAATGCCGAACCATAGCGTTTGAATCGTGCCAGCTCATCATTAATATATTGATCATATGCCTTGCGATTATATAAGCCGGTGAGGGCATCCTGCATCGACTGCTCACGCTCCGCTTCTAACTGCTGCCGCAATGTCTCGATTTCATCTTCTGCGGCACTGAGTTCTTTTTTTAGGTGTTCGGATATGCCGGCGACTTGTTTATCTCGGGTTAATTCTGTTTGTAAAAATCTGTCCATGTGGTCTCGGATAATGATCACGCGTGCCTGCACATCAGTCTGCAGCATTGCAAGATCCGCCGCTTTTTCAACGGATTGCTCAATCCCACGCACTTCCTCTTCAACTGCGGCATTCACTTGACGGGAACCACTCACCGAGAGCTGCTGCAGGCGAACGGTTTCCTGCAAATCTGTATCAATTTCCTGCAGTCGTTCAGTTAATTGTTGGAGAAAGGCTTCCAGCTCTTTTTTTTCATTATAAATACGATCATGGGCATCGGCAACCAGGGCCACCGTAGCTTCAAGTCCCTGTACTAATTGTTCATGCTCATAACAGGGCTGTAAACGCTGACGAATTAGTCCGGCTTCGACACAGAGATCGTGTGGTAATTCCAGCTGCTGCAGGAGCTCAATTAAAATACCGGCTGCAAAGCAAATTTCCTCAGCCAATATTTCATGCGTATCGTTATTCGATTTTTTGCCGGAGTCTGCTTTTACATCAACTTCCGTTATCGTCTCAAGTGCAGGCTCTATGTTTTCAGAGGCACTTTCAATTGTAGGTGGTTTTATGGATGGTGTATTCTCAGGCCATTCTTTTTTATAGGTGGGTTGAGCCGAAGCAGATTTTATCTCATTATTTTTTTCATTCGAAAAAAGTTTTTTTATAAACCCCGTTTTCTCTACAGTTTCATCGGTTTGTTCATGTTCTGTCCTACCTGATATTTGCGGTAAAATTTCCTCCTGTTTCTGTTCAGCCAGATGCTCGATCGTCAACCCCAAAAGTTCCGCAATATCTTTAACTAGATCAGGAATATCTTTATTTGATTTTGCCCGGCCAATCCGTTTTCGAACATGGCGTTCCTGCCGCTGAAAAACTGACGGTATTTTTAGCTCATCAAGCAAATCATTAAGACTATTAGCTGAATCAAATTCAGTAGACGATTTTTTAGGTTTAATTTCAGCATCCGATTTAGCAATGGCTGAAGTAATGTCATTAATTAAGGGGCGAAATTTAAGCGCATTATCTTCATAACGAAGATTACTGCGCAGCTTATCTAATTTTTTCTCCAGCTGCTCATCCTGACTATCCGATAACAGAGTCAGACGCGAGGCTAGCAACCGCAGTAATGATTCAAGCTCTTCCCATTGTTTTTCTTTTTGCTCAAGCTCTTCGAGACTATCGTAATATTTACGTTGCCATAAATCGGCTTTGCGGCTGCCCTTATCACTCATCTAACTGCTCACTTGACCATTGAAAAATGGCCAAGATAGTTTTCTAAAGACAGTCCATGATAAGAATGACGACTTAATTTAATAGAGGGCGGTAACTCAATTTCCATTGTCAATGGAAGGTGATCAGAGACTTCATGATGCAGGGTGCAGGTGTTTTTTATTTTTAGATCTGCACTGACAAGAATATGATCAATATGATGCTTCGGACACCAACTGGGAAAGGTTCGCATTTCATCTAGCGGTTCACGAAGTTGTGTTTTATTGAACAATAATTTCATTTCACGACTATGTACGCGACAGTTAAGATCTCCCATGACGATCGCATGCGGATACTCATTCACCTGCTCGGCAATATATTCCAGCTGGCGAACACGCGCCCGAGTACTCAAGGCCAGATGCAAAACAAAAATGGCAAGAGAATCGGACTCTGATTTAAACACAGCTTTGATGGCCTGCCGCCCAGGGATCATGCCGGGTAATTTAAGATTCTCGATATAATCAGGTTTATAATGGCTGAGCAAGGCATTGCTGTGTTGCGCAAGTCGCCCCAGATTGCGATTGACCTGATGGTACCAGTAAGGAAAATCTGCACGCTCAGCCAGATATTCGGCCAGGTTGATAAAGTTGCTGCGCAGGCTACCGGCATCCACTTCCTGTAGACCAATGATGTCATAATGCTGAATCAATCGCGCCGCACGATCAAGATTTGGCAAGCGTTGAGAACAGGGAAGTATATGTTTCCAACTACCGGTAACATAATGACGTGCCCGCGAGGTAGAAATGCCCACCTGAATGTTATAACTCATGACACGCAGAATCTGTGTGGCTGAGTTCTGTGTGGACATTGGTTTTTTATACTCCTGATTGATGGCTTGTGCTTTAGTGTGAAATTTAGGTGTTGGTATCTGTGTACGACTAAAGTCGAACCTACAGCCGTATCAGTCTTAAATCGGGCAGACCATCTCACCCAGCTTGCTGGTTAATTTAAGATTCTCACTATAATCAACCGGGCAATCAATCACACTCACGGTATTGTCTGCCAGTGCTTTTTTCAGGGTCGGTAATAAATCTTCACCCCGTTCGATGCGGTAGCCTTTGGCTCCAAATGATTCTGCATACATCACAAAATCTGGATTGGTGAAGTCGATATTGGACTTACGTCCAAACTGATTCATCTGTTTCCACTCGATCAAGCCGTAGGCACTGTCAGTCCAGATCAAGATCACAATCGGAGTCTTTAAACGCAGTGCGGTTTCGATTTCCTGTGAGTTCATCATGAACCCGGCGTCACCAGTTACCGCCACGATTTTTCGATCGGGATAAGCTAGTTTTGCACCAATCGCGCCAGGAACCGCAATACCCATACTCGCAAAGCCATTGGAAATCAGACAGGTGTTTGGCAGTTCGCAGCGAAACATGCGCGACATCCACATCTTATGCGCGCCCACATCGGAGATGGCAATGTCTTCCAGCGCCATCGCCGTGCGTAAATCCCAGATGATTTTCTGCGGCTTCATCGGCACACTGTTGTCATCTTTGAAGCTGTTCATATCTTCAATCAGGGCTTCGCGCAGAGCACGCATGGTATTTCCGGTGGCCGGTGAAGCGACTTCCATAATTCTCAGTAGGGAATGTTTAATGTCGCCCACCACGCCAACACTCACCGGATAATAAGCATCGACCTCAGCCGGGGACTGATCAATATGAATAATGGTGCGATCTTTACTCGGATGCCAGAGATAAGGGTGATATTCCACCAGATCATAGCCAATACATATAATCACATCGGCCTTGCTGAAGCCACAACTAATATAGTCATTCGCCTGCAATCCTGCACTACCCAGTGCCATGGGATGTTTAAAGGGGATCAGTCCCTTGGCCATAAAAGTATTTGCAACCGGGATGCGCAGACGTTCGGCAAAATCCGCCAGCTGTGCCCAGGCCTTATTGCGGACTACGCCGTTACCGGCGAGGATGATCGGGTTTTTAGCATTGGAAATAACATGTGCGGCCTGCTCCACTTTTTCACCTGGTGGCTCAGGACTCGCTGGCTGCTTAACCGCAAGCGGCACGTCGTCCACTTCCATTTCAGCGATATTTTCCGGGAACTCGATGAAACAGGCGCCGGTTTTTTCTGTTTGTGCGACTTTGAAAGCCTTACGCACCACTTCGCTGATAATATTCGGGGTCAGCAGTCGAGATGAGTATTTGGTGATCGGCTGGAAGATCAGCTGTAAATCCAGCACCTGATGAGATTCTTTGTGTAAGCGATGAGTGCTGGCCTGACCAGCAATGGCCACCAGTGGCGCATGATCCATATTCGCATCGGCCACCCCGGTGACCAGATTGGTTGCCCCCGGTCCCAGCGTTGCCAGACAGACCCCGGCTTTACCGGTTAACCGTCCATAGACATCGGCCATAAACGCTGCGCCTTGTTCATGCCGTGTGGTGACAAACTTGATCGGTGATTCCAGCAAGGCATCCATGACATCCAGATTTTCCTCACCTGGAATACCAAAAATATATTCTACCCCTTCGTTCTCAAGACATTTAATGAAGAGTTCAGCTGCCTTCATGCGGGTCTTCCTCCTTTGCGTCCGTGTTTTCTGGCAAGGGCACAGAGCCGAAAAGTTCTGTGCCCGTACCACTTATGGAGTGCCTATCGGCCTAAGCGTAATATTCTTTAAATCAGACCATTTACAATAATATAAGCTATTTTGCCGATTCCTTTTTAATCAGGTAATTCATAACATCAATCATACCCTTACGACCACCCGCCATCGGGCCATCGGTCAAATATTTTCCATTGACGATCACTGCCGGAACGCCGCTGATGCCATATTGTTTTGACAATGTTTTCGCCCGGCGTACCTTGGCATCCACCCCAAAGGATTTGAATACGCTATCAAAATCTTTGGCCGACACGCCCTGCTTAATAAAGAATTCCCTTATCTCAGCCGCCGTACCTAGACGCTGTTTTTTCAGGTGCATGGCATCAAACAGGGGCTTGTGAATTTTATCCATGACACCGAGAAAATCAGCGGTGTAATAGGCCTTGGCATGCAATTCCCAGGTTTTGTTAAAAATCGCAGGGATCCGGATGAATTCAACATTCTCCGGTTTATTCTTCAGCCATTTGTGCAAATCAGGCTCCAGACGAAAGCAATGCGGACAACCGTACCAGAAGAGTTCCACCACCTCGACCTTGCCAGATTCAACCTGAGTCGGTACCGGTGATTTCAGGCGCTTATATTCAATGCCCTCGTCATAATTACGTGCTGAGGCCGCGGATAAAAAGACAAACACCATGACCAAAGCCAATAAGGTGCGAAGACCATTTTGCATAGTTACTCTCCAGATAATATAAAACTAAAATCAATAGTAGAAAATGACCACATTATGGTTCAGAGGTTCCTTAATAATGTGTGGACATAAAAAAAGGGCGGTAATCATACCGCCCTTTCTCTTACCCGTCTGTCGATGCGACTGCTTAATTGTCAAACAGCAACATCACGGCCTGGGTTTAGTGCAAACCGGTAATAAATGCAGACACAGCTTCAATTTCCTTATCGGTCATTTTAGCTGCGACTCCCCGCATCATATTACCAGTGTCATTTTTACGTGACCCACTTCGAAAATCATTCAAAGCTTTGACAACATAGGCGGTATTCTGCCCGCTCAACAGGGGAAACTTCGCTGCCGGGTTACCTGCACCCGTTGGCCCATGACAGGCCATACATGCTGCAACACCGGTTGCTTTATTTCCACCACGGTAGAGCTTTCCACCCAGCTCAGCTTTGGATTCGTCGCCCTTTCCTGTTTTCACTTTCTGTGCCGCGAAAAACGCACCCAAATCAGCCATGTCGGCTTCACTCAGGCTTGCCACCTGCGCAATCATCAGCGGCTCCATACGGGCTCCGCTTTTGAAATCAGCCAGTTGCTTGACGATATACGAGGCATGCTGTCCGGCCAATGCAGGCCAGGGCGGGTTAGTATTGCCATCACCATTCATACCGTGACAACTAAAACAAACCTGCGCTTTCGTTTTACCAGCTTCGGCATTTCCGGCAGCCTGACTGGTGCCAGAGACAACAACAGATAAGAGCATCAATGAAAACAGAATTTTGAACTTCATGTGTTTTAACCAAGGTTGAGTTTAAATATAAAATCGAAGTCTTGCACTAAATCTGGCTAGCCAGATTTATTTGGACTGACTCACCATGTGGGCAACAGCGGCTTTTACATCGTCATCACTCAGATCAGCACGACCACCTTTAGCGGGCATCACGCCTTTTTTGCCCTTGAAACCATGCAGGGCATGTTTTTCCAGTGTAGCCATGCCCTGGGCAATACGCGGTGCCCAGGCAGCCTTGTCACCAATTTTAGGAGCACCGGCAGCACCCGTGCCGTGGCATGCGAAACAAGCGGTCTGGTAAGTTTTCTGGCCATCAGCCTGTGCAGTTGTTACAGATGCCATCAAAGCAACAGTAGCGGCAGTGGCGATTATAAGGTTTTTCATTTGGATCTCCTAAAATTCTTTATATATTCAAAGCGGTAATAGCGTCATAAAACGTGACTGCAAAATATTTTTTTAATCACTGTTTCTAGCACAACGCAACAGGTCACGTTAGAATCAGTTTTCCATGCCCGATCACTATGTCAGGCGCGGCTTTTATACAAGAAGCCTGCCATTGGATCAAGCGGCAGGATTATATCTCACTCCGGTATTTGACGTATATCAAAAAATCTGCAATCAACCCATAAACCTCGGAATAAATGTGCAAAACCCATTTTCAACCATAAATTTTCTCATTAGCGTACCTAAACCCAGCCAGGCCCCCACTGACGCCGGTGCCGAAATTGCTTTTGCCGGTCGCTCAAATGCGGGCAAATCCAGTGCCCTAAATGCCATTACTGGCCGCAAGTCTCTTGCTCGCACCAGTAAAACGCCCGGCCGCACCCAGCATTTAGTCTTTTTTGAACTGGATGAGCAGAACCGACTGGTGGATTTGCCCGGTTATGGCTATGCCAAGGTTCCGAGGCACGTTAAGCAGAAATGGGGACAGGCTATGACCGAGTACCTGCACTCGCGAAAATCCCTGCAGGGGCTGGTGTTACTCATGGACGTGCGCCATCCTCTCACCGAATTTGATCAGCAGATGCTGAACTGGTGCCGGCATGCGAAAATGCCGGTTCACATTCTGCTCACCAAGGCCGACAAGCTCAAACGTGGGCCAGCAAAAAGCAGTCTGCTGAAAGTAGAAAAAATGCTGGAAGATTATCCTCTGGTCAGCATTCAATTATTCTCCTCCCTGAAAAAACAAGGCGTTGAAGAAGCCCGAATTATTCTCATGCAGTGGCTGGAAATGGCTAAACAGGATAATAAAGCTTAAAAAAAACCCCGGATTGATTTCAGGGATGTAGGGTGGGTTAATCCGGGGTCAATAAACATCAGCAATAGCCGTTGAAGGGCAACGGCTTGCAGTAACTAAAGCTTAGGTTACCTAACGCATATTGCAGCCCTCGAACTGTTAAATATTGCAAAACTTGAGCAAATAAGTTGGCTATTATTCAGGCAACTCCTGCCGGCATAAAAAAACCCCGAAAGCTTGGGGATTGCCTTTCGGGGTCAAATAACCCGGCATTGGGGACCGGGGTGTTTGCAATTCCCACCAGGGAGGGTGTGGGAACTATGCGTTGCTGCACGGTAACTCTGACTGGAGAGGTCTAAAAAGGTTCAAACTATTTTGAATTTTTTTGGAAAAAAATAAACGCGCGCAGTATGAGCCTTGTGTTTTGAGATGCCCCTCTCACTTTACTGGAATCTACTCGGGACTTATTTATTGTTTCTGGTTCCCACGGTCTCCGTAGGAATCCATATCTCGCGTCACCTTGTCACCACCGTATGCGTTCCCACGCAGAAGGTTATAATATAAGACAGCCTAAGGGGAGAGGGGGTATAAGACGTTACAATAATTATTTTCTCTGCGTCCTCTCGGCAACTGCTCCTGCGTTGATCTAACTCCTGCGTCCATGCAGTCGTGCGGTTCGAGATCTTTTTTTATCTTTTTTATATTGAAGGCAGCTCAAGCTTTAGCATTAACTTTAATATTAAAAAAGATAGCATAAAGCACCGGCACCACAATCAGCGTTAACACCGACGCAAAGCCTAAACCAAACATAATGACGACAGCCATGTCCAGAAAGAAGACATCGCTTAATAAAGGAGCCATACCTAAGATAGTCGTACTGGCCGCCATCATTACCGGGCGCATTCTGGAAACAGAAGAGTCGAGAATAGCAGTATAAGATTGTTTACCGCTTTCAATCTGCATATCGATTTCGTCAATCAGCACAATAGCATTTTTAATCAACAGACCAACCAGGCTGAGCGCGCCCAGCAACCCCATAAAGCCAAAGGCCACATTCATACTTAGCAGACCGGCGGTAATGCCGATGATCGCCAGGGGTACTGTTAACCAGATGATTAGCGGCTGACGTATTTTCCCGAATAGTAATATTACAATGATGATCATAATCAGGAAGCCCGAAGGCAATGACGAGTTAATCGCATTATTCGCATCTCTTGAATCTTCATATTCCCCTCCCCACTCAAGAGAATAACCCGGAGGTAATGACAGGGCATCAATTTGTGGCATAAGACGACCCAGTAATATGGTTGCCAGTTCCTGCCCCGGATCACATGAGGGCGTGATGGTATAAATGCGATTGCGTTTTCTTATTTTTGCATCGGCCCATTCTACTTTAAAATCAGAGACGACCTGACCGACCGGGACACTATTTCTGAGCAGGGGACTATACACCGTGATATCGCGTATCGAACTGACATCCCTTCGTTCTACTTCGGGCGGCAACATAATGATGGGTAATAAACGAATCCCATCTTTAAATAAACCAACCTGCTGGCCGTCAAAGGCTGTCAGCATCGCCCGACTGACATCTTCACGGGTTATGCCCAGCTGACGTGCAGCTTTTTCATTATAAATGGGGCGTATTACTTTTACCGGTTGCCGCCAGTCATCACGTACATTAATCGCGCCACCATCAGCGGCCATAATTTCCTGAACCTGTTGAGATAAATTTCTCAACACAACCGGATCAGGCCCACTGAGTCTTACCTCAATTTTGGCATCACGCCCAGGACCGATACGCAACGCCTTTATTTTTGGCTCTGAATTCGGAAAGTTACTCGCGCTATAGTCCAGTAATAATTTCGAAATACGCGGTATATCTTCTTTACTATCGGTATTAATAATAATCTGCCCGTAAGCACTGGTGGGTGACTCGGGTGAATAGACCAGGGTAAAACGGGTTGCCCCACCGCCCACAAAAGATGCGGTACTGGCAACACCATCAAGGCTGTGTAGATAATTATCGATTTTAAGAATGTCATCCCGCGTCTTGCGGATATCATCACCTTCAACATTCCACAGATCAAAGAAAAACATGGGTGTGTTTGAATCCGGAAAAAAACTTTGCTTAACATAGCCAAAACCAAACAATGCGGAAACAAACATGGCCATCACTATCGATATAGTGAACCAGCGAAATTGAATCGCCGTACTTAAAAAATTCCGGTATTTAACAAATAGAAAACCCGCATAAGGATCGGTCTGCTCCTCACCGGGTTTATCCGCTTTTAAAAACTGCACACATAATAACGGGGTCATGGTCACTGCCGTAAACCAGGACAATAGCAAAGAAATCAGAATTACCCAGAACAGCGAATTTGCAAATTCGCCAGTCGCATCCTCAGACAGGCCAATGGCAGCAAAAGCCACAATGCCAACCAGCGTGCCACCCAATAAGGGCCACATAGTTGAACCCACCACTTCGCGCGCCGCTTTTATTCCATCTTCACCGCGCTTAATTCTCACCAGCATGCCTTCAGCGACAACAATGGCATTATCAACTAGCATGCCCAGTGCAATAATCAGTGCACCCAGTGAAATACGTTGCAGATCAATGGCGTAGAAATTCATAAACCAGACGGTGGCAGAGACGGTAATCAGCAAAATTGCGCCAATAATAAGCCCCGTGCGTAAGCCCATGAAAAACAGCAATACTACAATAACGATAAGCAGTGCCAGCACCACATTAATAATGAAACCGCGGACTGATTTATCAACAATAGCCGGCTGATCATAAATAGCATTAAGTTGCATGCCGATCGGGGTAACTGACTGCAATTCGGCAAGCCTACTATCCAGACGCTCACCAACGGCCACCACATTTTCACCCGGCAGTATGGATATGCCGAGTGTTAATGCCGGCGTCCCATTATAGAAATTATATTTTGTCGGCACTTCTTCATAGCCACGCCTCACCGTGGCAATATCTTTTATCCGTACTAGCGTATCGTTATTGCCGCTAATTAATAGTTCGCCTATCTCATGAACCGAGTGAAGTTGACCAGTAGGATTGATACGAATATATTCATCACCTACACGCACATTACCTGAATCAGAGACCAGGTTTTGTGATTTTAAGACACGATGAAACTGTAAATTTGATATTCCCAGCTTGGCCATAGTGGCACGAGAAACTTCAAGATAAGCCACTTCTTTTTGAACACCATCAATGGTGATTTTTCTAACCCCAGGAACAAGTAACAGTTGCTCTTTTAAAATATCGGCATAATCTTTTAATTCCCGATATGTATAATCATCACCGGTTAGCGCATAAAACAGCCCGAACACATCGCCATAATCATCAAATACTACTGAAGTTTTTGCACCCGGAGGCAATAAAGATTGTGCATCCGTTATTTTTCGGCGCAGCTCATCCCAGATATTTGGAAAATCAGATTTTTTATACTTATCTTTAATTTTAACCGTAACTTCAGAAAAACCATTTTGCGATATGGATTCGACCCGCTTAAGTTGCTGCAATTGCTGCACGGCATTTTCAATGTGGTAAGTAACCTCACGCTCTACTTCCTGCGGCGTAGCACCAGGGTAAAGAGTGTAAACCTTCGCATCTTTAATCGTGAACTCAGGGTCTTCCAGTCGACTGATGCTCTGTAATGCAATGGCACCACCACCGAGCATTAGTATAATTAAAAGCCAGGTGGTAACTTTTTTAGTCACCGAATATTCTGCAATGTTCATCTGCTATCCCTAGGGCTGTTGATCTTTCATCTATTATCTGATTTTGGCTAACCTTAGCCCTGTCTGCGTTATTTTTTACTATCAATGGAGTGCATTGATACGTAAAAATGCCTTGTCAGGGCTAAAATTTTCTCAACATCAGCCTAACATCTGAAAGATTAACAGCCCCTAGTATTATTTAGAGTTATTTTTATAGAAAGATTACTTAGCCTGCTCGCCAGTCTTCAATAGAGTAACTTTCATATCATTTCGTAAAAAAGATGCTCCAGCTATGACTACTCGCTCACCGAGGTTCACCCCCTCAACCTGCATGACATTACCCACCATTAAACCCGGCGTTACGGTTCGCGGATTTACGGTCATAGTTTTTTCATCAACTATCCAGACAGTTGCCTGCTTTTCATTATTTGAGATAACCGCCGAAACGGGCAAACTAATCATGAATTCCGAGTTTGACTCGTTGGCGAACATTTCTGCAAAAACAGTAGCCGTCATACCCGGCAAAACATTGTAGCCATCCGGGGTCTGCATTTTAAAAGTGGCTTTGAATGTTTTCGTTTTTGGATCAGCCTTACTACTAACTTCCAAAAAAACAAGCGGGAATTTCTTTTTAGGAATATTTTCAAAAATGGCATGTAAATCACGCTCACCTTTGCGACTCTTGTCAATGAGAATCATAATGTTTTCTGGAACATCAATCTTAAGTTTTAGCGCAGAAACATCTTCCAGCGAATATATTGTTTGCGACAAAATAACCTCTTCAAAATTTTCCACATGACGTTTGGCAATAATGCCATCGAAGCTTGCCCTTAATCGGGTATAGGTTAAATCCTGTCTGGCAGCGTCTAAATTAGCCTTGGCAGTGTGGAATTTTGCACGAAGATTGTCATGATCAACTTTTGAAATAGCACCTTTTTTTACCAGTGTTTTAGCACGCTCATAGTTAGCTTTAGCGGTGTCATAACTGGCCTGACGATCTTTAAGTTTTATTTCAAAATCAGTAGGATCAAGCTCGGCGAGTATCTGGCCTTTTTTTACACCATCCCCTTCTTTAACCAGAATCTTATAAATCTTTCCACTGACACGAAACGAAATATCGGCTTTCTGAATAGCATCCACTATCGCCGGAAATGCACGAGCATCACTACTGGCATTGCCACCAACGACAATCGTTTTGACTGGACGTGAACCCGCAACAAAGGTTTGCGGCGGCTCATCACAGGCACTCAGAATAAATGAAGATGCCAGAAGCAGGCCAAGCGACAATGTCCGTGTATTCATAATGAAGTCCTGAAAGTTATATATGCCAAATGTTTTATTGTTTTTTGCAAATAATAATTGTATCAATATTGCCTTACAGAATGCCCTTGATTTATCAAGCATAACCTATTTCATCCTGTTCAAAATAAATCTACGCACATTGAAACGACCTTAACCCATGGTCAATGTGCTTCATCCCAGTTATCCCCGACACCAACATCCACCACCAGAGGCACGGCCAGTTCAGCCGCGCCCGTCATGCAGTTTTTAATGATATCGATAGCTTCCTGTAGTATTTCTTCTGCCACTTCAAAAACCAGTTCATCATGTACCTGCATGATCATACGTACATTGATGCCGGTTTCGAGCAAATCCCGATCCATTTTAATCATCGCACGTTTAATGATGTCGGCGGCAGTCCCCTGCATCGGTGCATTGATCGCGGTGCGTTCGGCATACTGACGGCGCATGGCAT
>CAZNRP010000014.1:0-1190 GCA_964575555.1 uncultured Thiohalophilus sp.
TATAAAAATAGCAGTAAATTGCTAAAACATATTTACCACAACATATTTACCGTGGAGGGCGTAGAGGAATTGGAATGCTTTTCTCTGCATCCTCTGCGGTTTAATCTTCAGATAATATTGTTAATCTTGTTTTTGAGGCATAGGCATGGATTTATGGGGTGACATCGGACAACAAATTTCTACTGTCAGTGGCGAGTCGTTTGCGTTACAGACAAAGCAGGGGGTGAGTGGAGGTTGTATTAATTCCGCTTTTCGCTTGCAGGGGTGCACGGGTAAGAATTATTTTGTCAAACTCAACCAGGCGGATCGCCTGTCGATGTTTGAGGCCGAAGCCGAGAGCCTGCGTGAACTGATACAGGTGCAGGCCATTCGTACACCATCACCCCTGTGCACGGGGGTTGCTGATGGACAGGCTTTTATTGTAATGGAAGAATTGTCACTGGGTGGCAGTGGATCGATGGCGAAATTTGGGCGGCAACTGGCACATTTACATCAGCACACCCAAACCAGGTTTGGCTGGCAGCAGAATAATACGATTGGATCAACGCTGCAGATAAATACGTTAACGACAGACTGGGTGAGTTTTTGGCGTGAACAGCGTCTGGGAGTGCAGTTGCAGTTGGCCGCTAAAAATAATGCCGGTTTGGCCTTACTTAAAAAAGGTGAGAAATTACTGGAGAGTTTTACCGCTTTATTTATTGATTATCAGCCGCAAGCTTCCTTGCTGCATGGTGATCTCTGGTCAGGTAATTATGCATTTACCCAAAACGGGGAGGCGGTGATTTTTGACCCAGCGGTGTATTACGGTGACCGGGAAACTGATATTGCCATGACTGAATTATTTGGTGGTTTTTCAGCGGCTTTTTACGATGCCTATGAAGAAGTTTGGCCTCTGAATGAGGGCTATGCCGTGCGTAAAATACTTTACAACCTGTACCATATTCTTAATCATTTCAATATGTTTGGTGGTGGCTATGAGGCACAGGCTGAAGGGATGATCGATCGTTTACTGTCGTGACGGCTGCTGCCTTGTCGCATGTTTAGAAGCCCGCTGCAGTTATTTTTGTCGTTATCTATAAAATATTTATTGATGAGCGTGGAAGTACTGTGAATTGAGTGTTTAATATTATTATCCTTCGGACGGACTTCCTTCGACAGGGCTCTCCTGAGCAACGCCGAAGGGCTTCCTT
>CAZNRP010000014.1:1290-3291 GCA_964575555.1 uncultured Thiohalophilus sp.
GGCTTCCTTCGACAGGCTCAGGACGAACGGGATTGGTTCTGATGCGCGGTAGGTACAACTTCAGTCATACCCGCATAACCGATACCCGCCAGCATCCCTAACTCTGTGACCTTTGCGGTGAATGCTTTTTATAAATCTCAGGACGAACGGCAAGTCTTAAAGCGTACTGGCATTTGGAGCAGCTATTTAGTTAAAAATTCAAGGCTGAAACAGCGGTCCGGTGTCCAAAGCTAATTTTATTTTTTATAAAAGTATGGCTGACTCCCTGTTTGATTATTCTGTCATGCCCATCTCTGTGTAAAAGCCAGAAATTCCAGTTGCTGTTTCTTGAATTATAGGCCCCCATTAATTCGTACTTGTGATTTTCATGGGCATAGAATTTTACGGTGTATTCTTCATTGTAGTTGTATCGGTAATTCGAACCGATTTCATTGGCGGTTCTATAATATTGAAATGTGACTGTATGGGTGCCGGGTAGAACCAGATGATCACAGTTAAAATCAGTACCGCTATACCCCCGGTTATCATCTATTGCCTTAATACTGATATTTTTGCCGCAGCCAATCATTGAGAGTTGCTGTGCGGATTTCTCCGGGCCATGGTAGGCTTTTTCAGGGGGCACGGCACAGGCTGAGAGCAGTAGAATGGAAACGGCTAAAAAGACTAGTAATTTATTCATTTTTCCAGGCCATTGTTATTTAAAGTAAAAATACCAGAAAACTATTTCTGTACTTTTTATCGGCGGCAGAAATTAAAAACTTTAGTGACAGTGGGGTTATTGTGAGTGGGTCGACAATTATTATTCTGCGCGCAGGGCTTCGACTGGATCCAGTTTCGCGGCGCGTTGGGCAGGCAGGACACCGGCCACAAGCCCGATCAAGACGGCACTGATTTCGGCCAGCAGCACATAGAGCCAGGGGGTGTGCACCGGTAGCGCGGGGAGTAACAGGTTCAATAATTGTGCGAGCCCCAGGCCGAGTGCGAGCCCACTGAATCCGCCGATGGCGGCAAGAATGATCGCTTCGCCGAGAAACAGACCGAGGATCTGATTACGACTGGCACCCAGCGCTCGTAGCAGGCCAATTTCACGGCGGCGTTCGTTTACCGCAATGGTCATGATGGTGACAATACCAATCGCGCCCACCAGCAGTGAGATACCGCCAATAGCGGCCACCGCAAAGGTCAGCACGTTGAGCACCGAGCTGAGCACATCCAGCATCTGTTGCTGGGTGGTAATGGTCACATCATCACGGCCATGCCGAGCCTCAAGGATGCGTTGAATACCGCTGACGACTTTGTCCAGTGGTGCATTTTCTGCATAGAGCACGTCGATTTCAAACAGGCTGTCACGATTAAACAGGGCCATGGCACGGGCGGCAGGAATATACACCGTATCGTCCAGATCAAAGCCTAGCACCGTACCTTTGGATTCCATCACTCCGATGACACGATAACGACTACCACCCACGGTGATGCGCTGACCGAGAGGATTGGCATCATTAAATAACTCCTTGCGCAGTTTACTGCCGAGTACGGCAAAGGCCCGCGGTGAAGTGGGTTCATCGGCGGGCAGGAAGCGCCCGGATTTAACCGCCATGCTGAAGGCTTCGGGCATGGCCGGGCCGACTCCATAGACGGTGGTTCGCCGCCGCCGGTTACCGGCTTCGACTTCGGCATTACCCTGTACAAAGGGCACCACAGCACGGGCATAAGGCAAGCGTTCGAGTGCGCTGGCATCGTCGATAGTTAATGGTCGTTCACTGCCGAATACCCCCATGCTGCCACCGCTAGTGGTGGCCTTGCCGGGGTTGATGGCGACCAGGTTGGTGCCGAACTGGGTGAATTCTGCAAGCACGAAGCGGTGAATGCCTTCACCGATAGAGGTCAGCAAAACCACCGCAGCAATGCCGACGCCTATGCCTAATGCGGTGAGAAAGCTGCGCAGGCGATGATCGCTGAGCGCGCGCAGGGTGAGATTAAGGTAGTCGCGGTTGTGCATGA
>CAZNRP010000014.1:3391-16039 GCA_964575555.1 uncultured Thiohalophilus sp.
CGATGATCGCTGAGCGCGCGCAGGGTGAGATTAAGGTAGTCGCGGTTGTGCATGACCAAATATGTGTTTTATCGTTATCTCGTTCCCACGCAGAGCGTGGGGCCAGAAAATGTAGGTTCGGCTTCAGCCGTACCATACACCAATCCCTTCCCAACAATTAATAACTCAACGCCCTGACAACGCCAGCACCGGATCCAGCCGGGCGGCGCGGCGAGCAGGGAGTAGAGAAAATAATAATCCCGCGCTCAGCGCCACGCTCACCGAGGCGATGATAGCCCAGACGGGGGCGTAGGCGGGCAGTTCGGGAAAGGCATAGCGCAGGGCCGCATTGCCTAGCTCGCCAAGTAGCAGTCCGAGAGTTGCGCCCAGTGCCGAGAGCAGGATGGCTTCAGCCAGAATCAGCAGAATAATCTGTCGGGGAGCCGCACCCAGTGCTTTAAGCAGACCGATTTCAGCCGTGCGCTGGGAAACGGCGACCAACATCACATTCATGATCAAAATTCCGGCCACCGCCAGGCTGATTGCGGCAATGCCGCCCATAGCGTATGTGAGTGCGCTGAGAATTTTATCAAAAGTCGCGAGCACCGCATCCTGAGTAATCACGGTAACATCGCGCTTGCCCTGATGGCGGGCTTTCAGGGTCTCGGTAACAAAGTGTTTTACACTTTCAATTTCAGCGCGGCTGCGGGCTTCGATCATGATCCGAAACAGGGAGGCGGTGTTAAATAATTGTTGTGCCGAAGCGACAGGAATGATGATCGTATCCTGTACATCGACACCGATGGAACGCCCTTCGGAGGCGAGTACGCCGATAACCCGGAAGCGTCGATCGCCGAGGCGCAGCCATTTGCCCAGCACGGCGCGGGAACCGAATAGCTCCTTACGAACTTTACTGCCAATCACACAGACTGGAGTGGCACGATCCAGATCAGATTTCGGCAGGAATTGTCCCTGTGCCATTTCCCAGTGGCGCAGCGGTAGCAAATCATAGTTGCTGCCGATGATCACCGCCTCGCGGCTGCGTCCGCCAGCACTGGCATTGACCGAACCGACATTAATGGGTGAGATGCGTCGCACCTGATATGAGCGCAACAGGCTTTGGGCATCATTAAGTGTGAGATCACGGGGGGTTTCACCCATCAGGGTGGTGGGATTGAGCCCGGCGGTTTCCGAATAACCGGGCAGGACAATAATCAGATTGGTACCCAGAGAAGCAAACTCATCGGTGACATAGCGGCGGGCACCTTCACCCAGCGCGGTGAGCATGACTACGGCGGCGACGCCAATCGCCATCGCCAGCAGCATTAAGAAGGTACGTGCCGGATAACCTTTCAGCGCACGCCAGGCGAAGTAGACAATGTCACGACTATGGATTTGCATGCTTGCTATTTACCATGGGCTTGTCATTTTTGGGCTAAGGTTTGTTTCTATTATTCTCTGGGGGAGTTTATTTGTGTTATCAGGATTCTACCAGTAAACGCATGGCGGTTTGACGACAGCTATCGAGCACTTGATCTACGGTTTCAGTTTCATTTAGTGCGCGCCCTAAAGCCACGCCGCCGATCATCATCGCAGTGATGGCGAAGCTGGTATTACTCTCAAGCTTGTCTGTCATCAGTTTACTCTCGATGATTTGATTCAGTTTTTTATACACCTCCGTATAGGCTTTGCGAGCGGGTGCTTCACGATTAGCAACATCGGTAGCAAGGAAGGCCAGTGGGCAGGAGGGCGCTTGCCGGTTAACATGCTCATGGCTCAGATAGGTTAAAAATAATTCTTCCAGCCACTGCTGATTGCTGGTGTCGTCAGCTTGTGCCAGCAGGGTCTCACCGTGTTTGAGTGCGGCAAGAATGGCCTCGGCATAGATGTCACTTTTATTTTTGAAATGGGCATAAAAGGCTCCACGGGTCAGGCCGGCATGTTCCATCAGCTGATCGATGGAAACATTGTCATAGCCATGATGGGTAAATAACTTTAGTGCGCTGTCGAGAATTTTGTCCCGACTTTTTTGTTTGTGCTCGCTGGAATAAGGCATGAGGGAATCCTACTCCTGTTTTTAAATATGTTCTTGATCATATATTAAATCAATTTATTATCAAGTCTCTTTTTAACCACACAGGGAATTGAATATGAGTATTTTAAACACCGTTGCACCGGAACAGGCTGAAGGTCAGGTTGCGGATATCTATAAAAGCTTTGAGCAGCAGATTGGTTTTATCCCCAATGCTTTCAAAGTTGCCAGTGTCAGTCCAACGATGATGCAGCAGCATTGGGACTATATTGGCTATTACATCCAGCATCCCAGTTTATCCAAAGTCCTGACCACGCTGATTCGTTTACTGGTCTCAGAAAAAGTGGACTGCGAATACTGTATTAATTTAAATACTGCGTTGTTAATTAATGATGCGGGTATGACAGCAGAACAGGTGGCAGCGATTCGGGCGGATCCTGCAACAGCGCCACTGGATGATAAAGAGAAAGCTCTGTTGATGTTTGTACTCGATGCGGTGGTCGATGCGCATGCGGTGAGTCAGACCGATTTACAGAAACTGCGTGATCTGGATTGCAGTGAGCAGGATATTTACGATGCCCTGAATCATGGTGCCCGCCAGGTCGGGCTGGATATCATGCTCAATGCATTCAAGGTTGAGAATGATTTCTGAGTTATAGGTGTGGCTTCAGCTGTACAGCTTGCGAGGCATTATTTGTTGTGATCAATGCGCCCGTCGAGCATATGAATCTGCCGCCGGGCGCGTTGGCCAATCGCGGCATCATGGGTGACAACAATAAGCGTAATGCCTCGGGCATTGAGCTGTTCGAGCACGTTGATCACATCCTGTCCAGATTTCTGATCCAGATTGCCGGTGGGTTCATCGGCCAGGAGCAGGGTTGGCTGGGTGACGGTGGCGCGGGCAATGGCTACACGCTGACGTTGGCCACCGGAAAGTTGTTCTGGCTTGTGCTGAATGCGATCCTCCATGCCTAATTCTTTCAGCGCCTGTTCAACTCGGGGGCGGCGTTCTTCGAGAGGAATACCGGCAAGAACCAATGGCAGTTCCACATTTTCAAACGCGGTTAAGCGGGGTACCAGATGAAAAGCCTGAAATACAAAACCGATGTAGCGGTTGCGGGTGGTGGCCAGTTGTTCATCGCTGAGGGCGGTAACATCGTGGTCATTTAAATAATACTCACCGGCACTGGCGCGATCCAGCAGACCGAGCAGATTCAGTAGAGTGGACTTGCCGGAGCCTGATGGCCCCATGATGGAAACATAATCACCATCATTAATTTCAAGATTGATATCTTCAAGAGCGTGGACAGTTTGCTCGCCGACCTGAAAATTGCGCTGAATGTTACGTAGTTCGATCATGCTGAATTCTGCTTTTTCAACGCAAAGACACAAAGACGCAAAGGTACTAAAATTTTGTGATGATTAGCTTGAAAATATCTTTGCGTCATAGCGTCTTTGCGTCTAGGGTTTTTTTTCTTCAGTCTTGACTCGCACGCCATTTTTCAGGCCTTCACGTTGCACCGACATGACGATGCGATCTCCCTGCTCAAGCCCGGATAATACTTCAGTGTAACTCCAGTTATGCATGCCGGTTTTAAGCTGACGTTTTTCGATGCTACCGTCTTCAAGCAGGCGATAGACATATTGATCTTCCATTAAGGCTTCGGTGGGAATGCGTAACACCTGTTCGCGGCGTTCAAGAATCACTTCGACATCGGCACTGTAGCCGGGGAGCATTTTTTCGGCCTCAGCCGGATTAATAAACTCGACTTCTACTTCCACTGTGCGGGCCTGTTTTTCACGTTCGAGCACATAGGAGGCTACCCGGCGAATTCGGCCTTTGAACAAGGTTCCGGCAAAGGCATCGAGTGAAATATTGGCGCTCATGCCGGTTTCGATTTGCGGCGCATCGACTTCATCGATGGGGGCAGAAACGTAGAGGCAGGTGTAGTCGATTAGATCGATCGCGGGCAGGGTGGCGACGCCTACGGGTGAGGGGGTGAGGTATTCACCCAGCTCGCCGTTAACTTCGGCTACGCGGCCGTCAAAGGGAGCCCGCAGGCGGGTGCGTGCCAGTGCTGCCGTAGCGACATCGATACGAGCCTGACTGACTTCGATGGAGGTATTGGCGGCATTGCAGGCGGCCTGTCGTGCGTTGGCATCATTTTCGGCGCGATCGATGGCTTCCTCGGAGGCCAGGTTTTTGTGCGCAAGCTTACGCAGTCGTCGGGCTTCACGTAGTGCGCCTTTGGCAATGACACAGGCTTCACGGGCGCGTGAGTTTGCCGCTTTGGCTTCACCGCGGGCGAGGCTTAGCTGGGCAGTGAGATCATCGTTCCAGATTTCCAGCAACAGATCATCATGTTTGACCCGATCACCTTCGCTGACCGGAAGGCGTTTGATCTGTCCGCCGATGGAGGGTGAGAGGCGGGCACGGCGGCAGGCTTTGAGCGTCCCGGCGCGGGTGTTGGCGACACTGGAGAGGACTTCGCCACGGTTGACGATATGGAGCACCACGCTAATGGCTTTGGGTTGATTGAAATAGCTGAGCAGGGCGAGCAACAGGCCACTTGCCAGCAGGGTGACAAGTATGAGGCGACGATGTTTACGCATGTGATTTAGTGAAAAGCATTTGCATGATGGTGATATGCTACGTTAATAATTGAGTCGGTTAAAGCACAGGATGTTTTTTAGATTTATGTCTTCCATAAAGTTGTTCAAAGCCCGGGTGAGCTGGCGGGAGGCCATTCAGGTTTATCTTCAACCACGTGTAGTGGGGATGCTGTTTTTGGGGTTTGCAGCCGGTCTGCCTTTTTTGCTGGTATTCAGCACTCTTTCCGCCTGGCTAACCGAAGTGGGATTGACGCGCACGGCGATTGGTTTTTTTAGTTGGATCGGTATTACCTATTCCATCAAGGTATTTTGGGCACCGGTGGTGGATAGAGTCCCGTTACCCTTGCTGGATCGCTGGCTGGGGCGGCGGCGAAGCTGGATGTTGCTGGCCCAGGCGGGGATCATTCTTGGCCTGCTGGGGATGGCAGGAACGCAACCCGCTGAGAACATCAGCTTGATTGCCCTGTTTGCCTTGCTGGTGGCCTTTTCATCGGCGACTCAGGATGTGGCGCTGGATGCCTATCGGATCGAATCCATCGAGAAGGAATATCAGGGTGCGATGGCGGCCATGTACATCGGCGGTTATCGCACGGGTTTGCTGGTTTCAGGTGCAGGGGCATTCTATATCGCCGAGTTCTGGAACTGGCCCTTTGCTTATATGTGCATGGCCGCTTGCATGCTGGTGGGCATGGTTACCGTCCTGATCATTCGGGAACCGGATAAAAAACCGGATGCCCAGGTTTATGCGCAGGAACAGCGGGTCATTACTTATCTGGAAAATTCGGCGCATTTGCCCGCGCTCTGGCGCAAGTTTGCCAGCTGGTTTATCGGTGCGGTGGTGTGCCCGTTCACCGATTTTTTTCAGCGCAACGGCACCCAAGCGTTAATTATTTTAGTGTTCATCAGTGTTTTTCGTATTAGCGATATCACTATGGGGGTGATGGCGAACCCTTTTTATCTGGACATGGGATTTAGCAAAATCGAGATTGCCAATGTCGCCAAATTTTTCGGCTTTTTTATGACCATTGCGGGGGCGGCACTGGGCGGCATTCTGGTGCTGCGCTTCGGCATCATGCGGCCATTGTTGCTGGGCGCGGTGATGGTGGCATCGACTAATTTGTTATTTGCCATGCTGGCTGGCATGGAGCCTAATCTGGCCATGCTGGCACTGGTGATCAGTGCCGATAATCTCAGCGGTGGGCTGGCCACTTCGGCCTTTATTGCCTATCTCTCCAGTCTTACCAACAGCGCTTATACCGCGACCCAGTATGCTTTGTTCAGCTCGTTGATGACCCTGACACCAAAAATTCTGGCAGGTTTTTCCGGCATGGTAGTCGATGCACAAGGCTATGTGTTTTTCTTTGTCTATGCGGCGATTACCGGCATTCCGGCGATTCTACTGGTGTTGTATTTAATGAAACAGAAACAAGGGACGAGGGAAGATGAATGAGGGTCATACCTGGTAGGGTGGGCACGATGTTTGTGGCCACGCGTTTAGATTAAATTATCCCGCTGATATAAATGCCTGATTCCGAAATCACCTATCTTTCCGCTTTTCTGATCGGCCTGCTTGGCGGGGTGCATTGCGTGGCCATGTGTGGCGGTATTGTCGGTGCCTTGAGCTTTGGCGTGCCGGCAGAAAAAGGGCGTGCCCCTTGGCCATTTTTGCTGGCTTATAATCTTGCCCGCATCGGCAGTTATACCCTTGCCGGAATATTAATGGGCGGGGTGAGCTGGCTGGCGGGCCAATTGATCGAGGTTCATTACTGGCAACAGGGCCTGCAGGTGGTAGCCGGGTTGTTCATGCTGGCGCTGGGCCTGTACATCGCGGGCTGGTGGCGAGGCCTGGCAAGGATTGAGCAGGCCGGGGGACGGCTGTGGCAGTACATTGAACCTCTGGGTCGTGGCCTATTGCCGGTGCGTTCGGTTTCCCATGCTTTTGTGCTGGGCCTGCTCTGGGGCTGGCTGCCCTGTGGGCTGGTTTATAGCGTGCTGATCTGGGCAATTTCTAGCGGTAACCCGGTTGAGGGTGGCTTGTTGATGCTGAGCTTCGGCCTGGGTACGCTGCCAAATTTACTGGCCATGGGTGCGTTCGCCATGGGCCTGCGTAACCTGGTACAACGTGCATGGTTACGTCAGCTGGCAGGCAGCCTGATTATCGGCTTTGGTTTGCTAAATTTGTGGCGGGTGATAAGTAGCTAGTAGTCAGAAAAATTGGATTACACTTTGTTGCCCCTAGCGTTTCTAGCCACTAGCATTTTTTGTTATCAAACTGTCCGTTGTCTGTGGTTTAAACTCAGCTTCAGGATAGGCAATATAAAAGCCCTGTCCATAGTCGATACCAAATTCCTGTAACAGGATCATGATTTCTTCATTTTCGACAAATTCAGCGACGGTACTGATGTGCATGCCGCGAGCCAGTTCGCACATGGCTTTAACGATGACACGGTCATCATGATTATTGTGCAGATTGCGAACAAAGTTGCCGTCGATTTTGACCATATCAACGGGTAGGTTTTTGAGATACTGGAAGGACGAATAGCCCATACCAAAATCATCGAGTGCAAAGCGGCAGCCGAGGCTGCGCAGGGCGTTAATAAAACTCTTGGCCTGAGAAAAATTTTCCACGGCGGCGGTTTCGGTGACTTCAAAAATAAGCGAGTGGGGATCCGCATGATATTTTTTCAGCGCATCTTTAACCAGATCGATAAATTCGGTACTACCGAAGTGACGACCGGAGAGATTGACGGCCAGCGTCACCGGTTCAGGGTTGTGGCGGGTTTCGCCCTGTACCTGAATGCTTTTATTCAGCACCCATTTATCAATATCATTGATGAGCCCAAAGCGCTCGGCAATTTCAAGAAAGTCGGAAGGATAAATTAACTGGCCGTCTTCATCCTGCATCCGCAACAGGGCTTCGTAATGGGCAATGCGATGAGTACGAAGATCGACAATCGGCTGGTAGTGAAGCACAAAGAGATCATTGTCCAGGGCATGACGAATGCGACTTTCCCATTGGATCTTGGTCTGCATATTGAGCAGCTCTTTATCCTGATCACTATAAACATGGGCCCGATTGCGGCCATCACGTTTAGCGGTATACATGGCCGCATCGGCTCGAGCTAATAATTCACTGGGACTATCGCTATGGGTTGGAAATAATGTAATACCGATGCTGGCACTCAGGGTGACGCTAAGTTTGTCCGGGAAGAGCGTTTGTTTTGCCAGATTCTCTAATAGATTGTGCGCTACTTTCAGGGCTCCATTTTCATCGGTGCGTGGCAAAATAATACCAAATTCATCGCCGCCAAGCCGGCCAATGATATCCACTTCACGCAAGGAGGCTTGCAAGGTTTGGGCGGCGGTGATCAGACATTTGTCACCGGATTGATGACCCAGCGTGTCATTGATATATTTAAATTGATCCAGATCGATAAATAGCAGGGTACTTTCAAGATTGAAGCGCACGGCATAATTGATCTGGTGGGTTAGCTGTTCCTGAAAATGGTTGCGGTTATGCAGGCCGGTGAGAGAGTCATGGTTGGCAAGATAGAGAATACGTTGTTCGGATTTCTTTTCCTGAGTGATATCAAGAAATAGACCGCGATAATGTAGTTGCGTGTCTGGGTCGTAGCTCAGGGAGTGGATGCTGCGAATCCAGATATATTCGCCGTTACAATGACGCAGGCGATAGTCGAGAGAGAAATCGCCGGTTTCACTCAGCTGTTCATTAATGGTACTAATAACCCAGTCAGTATCATCGGGATGCAGGTGATGCTCCCAGAAGCCTGTCTCTAACCATTGTTGGCAACTATAGCCCAGCAGAGTTTCCGCTTCCTGACTCACATAGAGGAAATCTTTGCTATGGGGATCCATTTCCAGGACCACGGCATTAACACTGTTGAGCAGGGTCTCCATACGATGTTTTTCGGACTCAAGCAGACTGTATTCTGAGTTTAATTTTTTACTTGCCTGCTGTAGGTGTTCGGCCAGGGCATTAAATGAACGCGCTACATTACCGATTTCATCGCGGGAGTTCAGCGGGATACGAAACTGCAGATCGTTTTTTTCCATTGCCCGTGCACCGGCTTCAAGCCAGCGCAGGCCGCGAGTAATATAAAAACTGAGTAATGTGGTAAGCAGGATAGTGATGAGCAAACCGGAAAGTGCGATGCCGATATTGATCATTTTGGTGATGCGTGTTTTTTCAATTAAATTTTTAATTGAATAGCCGAGGTGTACTTCGCCCAGTGATACTCCCTTTTGTTCGAGTGGCAGGGTAAGGTCGACGGCATTTTTGTCTAGAATGCCCTGTGAATTATAGGTGTGTGTGTAGGGATGATGTTCGGGACTGAAGGCGGCTTTAACTTGTTGTTGATTGTCGTAGACGATGAGGTAGATGATGTTGGGGTTATTTCTTAGTCGCTTGACGATTTCATTGAGCAGGTCTTGATCATTGTTTGCAAGTCCGGAGACGAGGGCAATGCTGAGTATATCCGCCTGGTCATCGATGTATTGTTTGAGCTGTTCTTTTTGACTATTGAGCGTGAGTTTTGAACTATTCCAGATGAATAGCGATAGCATAAGCCCGACAATCAGGCTGACACTGATAATCAGGCGTGATGATAAGCGAAGTTGCATTAGTTAATCACGGAGTGGTGTCGGTAATCAGATAAAAGGGTGAGAACAACGTGTTGCGCATATTTGTTTTATTCGCTCATTTAAATTGAGGATAAAAATCCCAGGTCATTGTGATCTCTTGCGGGAATATAAATTATCCGCATTCAATGTGATGATAGGAACTTTGGGCTGATTATTGACTAGTTGATTCGGCGTTTAGCCGGTTTGTATGTTTGCTGCAGTTTGATCCCGTTATGTTATACAAATAAAAAAATATCGAATTATTATAATCCGATATTTTTATTAGCTTATAGTCTCAATCACGCTTATAAATCCGGATAAATTATCCGGCTTATAGCTTAATTTGTAAAGAACTGCTGGCTAAAATTTACAGTTAAATTTTTGTGACTGTTTTCCGGTTCAATCTGCAATTTGAAATTAAGCGTTTCCATATTGGCAATACGGAAGTCATCAATGTAGTAGATTGACGGGCCTTCTTTTACGCGTCTCAGGGTAAGTGTTTTTGATTGCCCGGTCAGATTGCTTGCGCTGATATTGATTTCTGCATTCACTGGTTTTCCGCTATTGCCCGTCGTCTTTTTTTGCACAGAAATGGTGATGAAACCACGAAATTTACTGCGGCTGATGCCGTATTGCTGGGCAATATTGGCCTGTAAAATCTCAGTAGGCAGGGCATTGTAGTAAACGATGTAATCACCTAAATCCTGTGATCGATCGGTTTGTGCCTGCAAAGGGGGAATGCAGAGCAGCATTGAGAATAATAAACCCGTAAGTTTCCATTTCATGGTTAGCCTCCTTTGCTACGCGCGCCGTGGCGGAAAGCAATATTGTTATGTGGTACTACAGAGCTGAGATAAGCCGGTTGGCATAATTATCAAGCTATAACAACTATAGACTAGAGTCTATTGTTTTGCTGGCCGCTTTATTTTGTATTTTCAGGCAACCTGACTGGCTTCGGAGGAGGGTTCTCCTGGAGCCGGTTCGAGTGGCCGCATCAATGTTGTCATGAGCTCATTCAGCTCATTCAGCTGACCATTGAGCTTGCTGGTAATTTCTTCCAGTTCGGTGATCTTACTTTTCAGTGTGTCGCGGGATTCGTTAATTTTACGCAGGCTTTCCAGCCGTTTTTCCATTTGTGATTTGTGGTCTTTGATGCGTGTCACCAGTGGTGCCATCGCAGCTTTTCCCCAGGATGAGGCATCTTGATGGGCCTGGAAAAAAGTATTGCGTGCATGGCTGACCATGGAGATGAAGAATTTTTTCACCACGAAGGATTGCTCGGTCATGGTGGTGACGGGACTTTTACGATAGGCTTCAGCTTCGTGGTAAAGGCGTTCCAGATCTCGTTTGTAGCGGGCGAGGTTGAACAATTTGGGTTTGCTATCAGTCAGGCCGTGCTGCTTCTGAAATTGCTGATAAATGGTCTGGATGAGCGTGTTGACTTGATCCGCCTGTTTGCTGGCCTGATTAATACTGTCCGTGATCATGTCAAAGAACTCTTTCATGTCGGCCTTCAGCCCCATGGTGGTCCAGGTGCCCGCCATATCTTTGCGGGTTTTCGCCATTAACTGATCCAGTCGGGTCAGACTCAACTGATTCAATAATTGCGCGTGTTTCTCACTAAAGGTTTTTTTGTTGTTCTGAAAACTTTCCACGCTCTTGTGATAAACGGTTTGTTCTTCGCGGGTCTTTTTCATTAGATGCAGGATCACATCTTCATTTTTGCCGCTGAGTCCCTTTAATTCACTGAGTTGTTTGCTGGCTGAACTCAGACGTGAGGAAATAAGGTCGCGGGATTGGGTGACCATGCTGCCAATTTCGGCGATGGTGTTTTCTCGTACCAGGGTTTGTTTTTGTGGCAGAATTTGGGTGGATAAAATTGTTTCCAGTGCCAGAATATTACTTTTTACCAGCAGTTCATGATCAGTGCGAATTTTGGCGAGCAGTCCCTTTTGTGCGGACACCGGAAAAACATTGGCTGGGTCAATTTCCAGCATTTGCGCAGCCGAGTTGCTTTGGGTGGCGATGCTGTTGCGAATGGCTTCATCACTTTTGAGTTCATCCCAGAGCGTATCAATTTTGTTGAGCACAATCAGGCGGCTATGACTGGCATCTCCCCCCAGTGGTTTCACATAGCGTGACCACATATCCATGTCGGACTTGGTCACCCCGGTATCGGCCGCGAGTACAAAAATGACGGCCTGGGCATTGGGCAGCATATTGATGGTGAGTTCCGGTTCATTACCCAGTGCATTGAGTCCCGGAGTATCCAGAATAGAGAGGCCATCTTTCAGTAAGGGGTGGGGGAAACTGATCATCGCATGTCGCCACATGGGGATTTCGATGATGTTATTTTCTTCGGCACTTTCAATATCAATGAGTCCCAGCCGGGCGGCAACCGGTGCGGGGACACGCTTGGTGCGTACCACTTCCTTGAAGGCTTCAGCCATTTTCTCTGAGGAGTTGGTGTCCAGGGTGATGGTGGTCCAGTTGATAGGTTCTTTTTTGTATTCCTGAATACTGATGTCTTCCAGGCGGGTTTCGATGGGTAGCAGTCGAATATAACTTTCATCGGCCTTGCTATCATAGAGCAGTTCGGTGGGACACATAGTGGTGCGCCCGGCTTCCGAGGGTAGCAGACGCCGATCGTATTCAGAAAAGAAAATGGCGTTGATGAGTTCAGTTTTTCCGCGGGCAAATTCAGCCACAAAGGCAATTGTTAAACGGTCGGCCTTCATGGTTTCCAACAGCTCAAAAATGCGTAGCTCGACTTCTGGTGTGCTCATTTTGTTGACTTCGAGCCAGCGTTGATAGTTGCCGATGGCCTGGCTCAGGTCAGTTTTCCAGCGGCCGTAGGCCTGCATTTGATCGGTAAAGCGATTTGTTGCCATAGTGAACTCAATCGGTGTCAAATTAATGTTAACTATAATAGCGAGGTAATAAATCAGGTACATGAGACAAAACGTGATGTTCATCACACTTCGCCTTCAAGAGTCTGATCCTGCTGTAGTTCTTGAGATTATAACGGCAGCTAGTGGGAGAAGCTTGAATCTCTCTGGGTGTTTTATTTCCCTGCCTCAGTGGGGCGGGTACAGCTGCATCGACACGTAGGTCCGGTTTCAACCGGACGGGTACGAGCGACACGGCTGGATAGGCTTCGATCTTGTACGACTGAAGTCGTACCTACAACGTACCCACAACGTACCTACAATTCATCAGAAAGTTGAATACCAGCAGGCAATTGTTGCGGGTTTTCAATGCTGAACTGTTTACTACGGCTGCCGGCCCCACGGAATAAACTTACGCGTGAGGCCGGTACCCCGAACAATTTGGCCAGATATTTGCGCAAATGCTGGTTGGCTTTGCCATTGGCAGGCGGTGCG
>CAZNRP010000014.1:16139-38717 GCA_964575555.1 uncultured Thiohalophilus sp.
CCGGGTAATAATGATAGCAGTAGCAGTTCGGCATATTTGAGCAACAGCATCAACACCAGAGCGGCGCTGTCGATGCCGCCGAAGCCGGGAATAATACGCCGCAGGGGTAATAGTGGCAGATTGGTGACCTTAACGATGAACTGGGAGAGGGGGTTGTAGAAGTCGGCACGCGCCCACTGCAGTAAAAAACGCAGCATGATGAGCAGAATGTAGAGCCCGAATAGCGTCTGGATAAGAAAAGCGCCGGCGTTGCTGAAATAACCCATTGTTGATAACCCTTAATTTAGCGTGCTTAAAATGTTTTGTCCTGGACTCGGCAGTTTCTGTTTATGTTCGCCTCATGGTAGCCGAAGGGCGGAGGACGAATCTATTTACCCAGTTCTTCCGCCAGTTCGTGGGCGCGAGTTTGTGCAGATGTTAGCGCCTCATTCACCAGTTTTTCAAATCCACCCTGTTGGAAAGTTTGAATCGCGCGTTCCGTCGTACCGCCGGGGGAGGTGACATTCTGGCGCAGGGTGGCCGGTTGCTTATCAATTTCCAGTGCCATTTTAGACGCACCGAAGGCGGTCTGTACGGTCAGCAGGTGTGCGGTTTTTTCGCTTAACCCCATCTCCTGTGCCGCGTTGATCATGGCTTCCATAAACAGAAAATAATATGCCGGGCCGCTACCGGACAGGGCGGTGACTGCATCCATCTGTGCCTCTTCTTCGACCCACAGTGCCAGTCCCACGGCGCGCATGATGGCTTCGGCACTTTCACGTTGTGATTCCCGTGTGTGTGCGTTGGCAAACAGGGCGGTGGCACCGGATTGCAGCAGTGCCGGAGTATTGGGCATGGCGCGAATAATCGCCAGTGGTTCGCCGCTGGTGGATTGCCCCAGCCAGTTGGCAATCGAGGTGGTGGGCATGCCGGCGGCAATACTAAGATAGAGTCCATCCGGACGTGGCTTGAGTTGCTGACAAACAGATTTCAATACTTGTGGCTTGACCGCAAATACGATGACGTCACAATGCTCGACGATGTCCTGATTATTGGCACTGGTTTGAATAGCAAAGTTATCCGCCAGCACCTGGAGATGCTCAATGTCGGGTGCTGAAGTGTGAATACTGCTGGCCGGAAAATCGCTGGCGATCAAGCCTCCGATAAGACTGCGGGTCATATTGCCGGCACCGATAAAACCGATATTAAGCTTGTTCATGGCGGTAGGATTATCCTCTAGATGATGATGCTGTAATTATAACGCTTATTGCGGGTATTTACGCGGCCCAAAAAGGCCGCTGCCGATACGCAGCAGAGTGCTGCCTTCCGCAACTGCGGCTTCCAGATCGTTACTCATACCCATGGACAGGGTATCCAGTTCAAATCCACGCTGGTTTAACTGTGCGTAGAGTTCAGCAAGTTTTTGAAAAGGGATGCGTTGAGGTGCCAGCTCTGTTTGCTGTTGTGGCAGCGCCATCAGGCCGCGCAGGCGCAGACGGGGCAGGGTGGAAATTTCTTTGGCCAACTCTGCGACGGCCTCGGGGGGCAGGCCGGATTTGTTCGGATCGGCTGAAATATTAACCTGAATGCAGACGTTCAACGGCGGCTGTTCGGCTGGCCGTTGCTGATTCAGACGGCGGGCAATTTTTAGTCGCTCCAGAGTATGCAGCCAGTGAAAATTTTCTGCGACTGGGCGGGTTTTATTTGATTGTAAGGGGCCGATAAAATGCCAGCAAACATCGGTGGGCATTTCGGCAATTTTTGGCAGGGCATCCTGCAGATAATTTTCCGCAAAATGACGCTGTCCGAGTTTATACAATGTTTGTAGATCGGCGAGCGGGCAGGTCTTACTGACGGCCAGTAATTGAGTTGATCCGGGTGGGCGCAGATAACGTTGTTCAGCCAGTTTGATCCGCGCCTGAATTTGTACAAGGCGATGTGCTATGGTATTCATCGTATTATATAAATTATAAAGTATTATAAAGTCCGGTGCAGCCACATCGAAACGGGATGTTTTATCAGTTCAAGAATTGGATAATTTTGACGATAATAATTCATATTATAAACCCCTTATGATTTTCAACGCTTAATTGATTGATTCAGGAATTTTACATGGATATTACCGAACTACTGGCTTTTAGCGTCAAAAATGGTGCATCGGATTTGCATCTATCAGCGGGTTTGCCGCCGATGATTCGTGTGGACGGGGATGTGCGCCGTATTAATGTTCCGGTTCTGGAACACAAAGTCGTTCATTCATTGGTGTATGACATCATGAATGATAAGCAGCGCAAGGATTTTGAAGAATTTTTTGAAACGGATTTTTCTTTTGAGATTCCAGATCTAGCCCGCTTTCGTGTTAATGCTTTTAATCACAACCGGGGTGCCGGTGCGGTCTTTCGTACCATTCCCTCAAAAATCCTGACCCTTGAAGATCTCAATGCACCGGCAGTGTTTAAAGATATTTCCGATACCCCGCGTGGTATTGTGCTGGTGACCGGGCCGACTGGCTCCGGTAAATCTACCACCCTCGCGGGCATGGTGGACTATAAAAATGATAGTGAATATGGTCACATTCTGACCATTGAAGATCCCATAGAATTTGTTCATCAGAGCAAAAAATGTCTGGTGAATCAGCGTGAAGTGCATCGTGACACTTTAGGTTTCTCTGAAGCCCTGCGTTCTGCCCTGCGTGAAGATCCGGATATTATTCTGGTGGGTGAAATGCGCGATCTGGAAACCATTCGTCTGGCATTAACAGCCGCAGAAACGGGCCATCTGGTATTCGGCACCCTGCATACGACTTCAGCCGCAAAAACCATCGATCGTATTATCGATGTATTTCCAGCGGCAGAAAAAGGCATGGTACGTTCAATGTTATCGGAATCCCTGCGTGCGGTTATTGCCCAGACTTTGTTGAAGAAAATTGGTGGTGGCCGGGTGGCGGCCCATGAAATCATGATTGGCACACCGGCGATACGAAATTTGATCCGTGAAGATAAAGTGGCGCAAATGTATTCCTCCATTCAGACCGGTCAGGCGATGGGCATGCAGACCCTGGATCAGTGCCTGCAGGATCTGGTGGCGCGTGGCATCGTCAGTAAACAGGAAGCCAAACAGCGAGCTGCTAACAAGGATTCATTTAATTAAAATAGATAGAATAGACAAGGTAGCAAACAATGTTGGGCTTCATAAACACCATTCAGCCCAACCTGCATTTTGATATTTCAGTGTGCGTTCTGAATTCACAAATAAAGCGTAGGTTGGGTTGAATAAAATGAAGCCCAACAGCTTGAACTTAAGCCGTGCTCAGCCTGGTTATTAAGATTTATAAAGGATAAGTAATATGGATTTTGATTCATTACTCAAATTGATGGTGCATAAAAATGCATCGGATTTGTTTATTACCGCCGGCGTAGCGCCGAGCCTGAAAGTTAACGGTAAAATTACCCCGGTGACACAGGCCACATTGACCCCTGCACAAGCACTGGAAATTGTGACCAGTATCATGAGTCCGGCGCAGCGGGAAGAGTTTGAACGTGACAATGAATGTAACTATGCGATCTCCGCATCGGGCATTGGTCGCTTTCGGGTTAGCGCTTTTTATCAGCGCAGTCATGCCGGGATGGTGCTGCGTAAAATTGAAACCACCATTCCCACTATCGAGCAGCTCTGTCTGCCGCCGATTCTAAAAGAGCTGGCGATGACCAAGCGTGGTCTGGTTATTTTTGTTGGATCCACCGGTTCGGGTAAGTCGACATCACTGGCAGCGGTGGTCGGTTATCGCAATAAAAATAGCACGGGTCATATTATTACCATCGAAGATCCGATTGAATATATCCATAATCATAGGGGCTGTATCGTAACCCAGCGTGAGGTAGGACTGGATACTGAAAGTTATGAGGTGGCTTTGAAGAATACTCTGCGTCAGGCTCCCGATGTTATTCTTATTGGCGAAATTAGAACTCGCGAAACCATGGATCATGCCATCGCCTTTGCCGAAACTGGACATCTTTGTTTAGCCACCTTGCACGCTAATAATGCTAACCAGGCACTGGATCGGATCATTAACTTTTTCCCCGAAGACAGGCGTAATCAGTTGTTGCTGGATCTGTCCCTGAATATGAAAGCGATTATTGCTCAGCAGTTGATTCCTGTTCCGGATGGTCAGGGACGGGTACTCTGCGGCGAAGTCTTGATCAACTCACCGCTGATGTCAGATTTAATACGTAAAGGTGAAATTTACAAAATGAAGGAGCTGATGGGCAAGTCCAGACAGATGGGTATGCAGACCTTCGATCAGGCACTCTATGATCTTTTTAAGGCGGGTAGCATTACTTATGAGGATGCGATTAATCATGCTGATTCTGCCAATGAGTTACGCCTGATGATTAAACTGGGTGAAACCCGTGGCGGCGATGTCGATGCCATGACCTCCGGATTGGAAGGGGTCACCATTCAGGAAACGGAAGAGTTTTAGCACCCTGGTCGCCATGAACACCACTGGAGGAGGCCTTTTCTACGTTTAGCTGGAATGCTGGATAAAGGACGGGCGGTCAGTGACTGGACTTGTTGCTACGCTCATTGGCAAACCATATTTAAGGTAAGGATATTTAGATAAGCTCTTAACCAAATCTTAACCATCATAAGATTAGACTTTCCGCATATATTTTTACGGTACTGCCTGGACTTTGATGTCTATATAGTTTGTACCTTCACAGTAATTTCCGGCTATCTTTTTTCTGAAAGCGGCCGAAAACCCCATTAGCGTCATTACCTGAACTTACGGCTTCGAGTATCGGATGCCGACCCGTTGCCGTTTATTATGAGCCGCAAAATTAAGTGAGTGGATGCCGGATAAAATGTTACTTACGGAGATGTTTAGTTTATGAATGCAATTAGAGTCAGCCAACCTGAGTGGTATTACCGTGTGTTCCCTTTTCTGCTCTGGCGGCAGATGGTAACAAGGCGCAGTTTGAAAAGTGATTTTATTGCCGGTTTGACCGGGGCAATTGTGGTGCTGCCCCAGGGTGTGGCCTTTGCCACTATTGCTGGCATGCCGCCTGAATATGGACTTTATGCGGGTATGGTGCCAGCCGTGATTGCCGCACTGTATGGTTCTTCTCATCATCTGGTGTCGGGGCCCACCACGGCGGCCTCCATTGTCCTGTTTTCTGCCTTGAGCGTTTATGCTGAGCCGGGTTCGGCTGAATACGTGGCTCTGGCTCTGACCATGACCTTTATGGTCGGTGTGCTTGAGTTGGCACTGGGGCTGGCGCGCATGGGCGCGATCGTGAATTTTATTTCGCACTCTGTGATTGTGGGCTTTACTGCTGGTGCCGCGATCCTGATTGCCAGCAAGCAGCTGAAAAATTTTTTCGGTGTCGAAATTCCTCGCGGTGCGCACCTGCCTGAAATCCTGCATTACTTCTGGTTGCAGATTGGCGATATCAATCTCTATATTACGGCGGTGGCTTTCATTACGCTGTTCTCGGGTATTGCGGTAAAACGCTGGATACCAAAAATTCCTTATTTGATTGCATCGATGTTACTGGGCAGTCTTTCGGCCTTGTTGCTGAACCGTATTTTTGGGGTGGATGTGACCGGAATCACCTCGGTGGGCGCACTGCCGGATACTCTGCCACCGCTGTCCAGGCCGGATTTCAGCCTCGATACGATTAAACATCTGTCCACCTCAGCCCTGGCTGTGACCATGTTTGCCCTGACCGAGGCGGTTTCCATTGGGCGTTCGCTAGCAATGCGTAGTGGTCAGCGTATCGATGGTAATCAGGAGTTTATCGGTCAGGGTCTGTCCAATCTTGCCGGTAGTTTCTTTTCGGGTTATGTGGCGACCGGTTCATTTAACCGTAGTGGCCTGAATTATCAGGCTGGGGCTAAAACCCCGTTAGCAGCGGTCTTTGCCGGCTCATTTTTGATTGTGATTGTGGTGATGGTCGGCCCGTTGGCGGCTTACCTGCCGAATGCCGCCATGGCGGGCATTTTATTTCTGGTGGCCTGGGGACTGATTGATTTTCATGAAATAAAACATGTGTTAAAGAGCAGTCGGCGGGAAACAGGTATTCTGGCTGTCACCTTTTTTGGTGCATTATTTCTGGAATTGGAGCTGGCGATTTTCTCCGGGGTGCTGCTCTCACTGGTTCTGTTTTTGATGCGCGTGGCCAAGCCCCGCATCGTGACCCGCTCACCTGATCCGCGCTTACCCAAGCATGCTTTTTCCAGTGATCCCGGTCTGCCGCAGTGTCCGCAGTTGCGTCTATTGCGGATTGATGGCTCACTGTTTTTTGGTTCGGTGAATCATGTTCAGGAAGTGTTTGCTGAAATTGAAGCGCAAAGTCCGGAACAAAAGCATCTGGCGATTGTCTGTCAGGGCATTAATTTTGCGGATATTCAGGGGGGTGATACGCTTGCAAGGGAGGCACAGGCGCGTCGGGTTCGCGGCGGCGATCTCTACCTCATTAATACCAAGCAGGGTTTATGGGATGCACTGGAAAAATATGGTTCACTGGACATCATTGGTGCGAATCGGGTATTCCAGTCAAAACGGGCTGCAATTACCGGTATCTACAATAAGCTGGATCGAGATATCTGTAAGACCTGTACCCAGCGTATTTTTTATGAATGTAATAAATCGGAACAGTAAGTATTCGGAGCTACCATGTATATTTTAATCATTGAAGATAACCCGGATCTGGTTGCTAATCTGTATGACTATCTGGAGTTACAAAGTTATGTGGTGGATGCGGCCTATGATGCGAAAAGCGGGCTGCAATTTGCGCTGGAGAATGACTACGATGCGATTGTGCTGGATCTGATGCTGCCGGGTATGGACGGTCTTCAGGTTTGCGCGCGCCTGCGTGAGGCCGGACGTGATTTGCCGGTGCTGATGTTGACCGCACGCGATACGCTGGACGATAAATTGGAAGGTTTCTCCCACGGTGCAGATGATTACATGGTTAAGCCTTTTGCGATGCAGGAGTTGGATGTACGCTTGCAGGCGATGGTACGTCGCGCCCGAGGGGAGCAGTCTCGCGAAGTTATTCGAGTGGCAGATCTGTCTTTTGATCCAGCCAGCTTGCAGCTGGATCGCTCGGGACAACGGATTAATTTGCCTCCGATTCCACTGAAAATCCTCACCTTGCTGCTGCGCCAGTCACCCCGGGTCATTCCGCGCAAAGAAATTGAACGGCGCATCTGGGGCAACACCCGTCCGGATAGCGATGCCCTGCGCGCGCATATGTCGGTGCTGCGCTCAGCGGTTGATCGGCCCTTTGCACAGGCCCTGATCCGCACTGTTCATGGTATCGGTTATCAACTGGTAAAGCCGGATGAAGTTCAGGACTAGTCTTCGTTATCGGGTTGCTTTTGCCTTTGCCTTTCTTGGCACGATAGTGAGTTTAGTGATCGCGGGTGGTCTCTATGTGCTGATGCTGGACATGGAAGAGCGACTGATTGCGGAGACGCTGACTACTGAGCTGGAAGATTTTATGCGGCGTTACGCGCTGGATCCCGAAGCACCGCCACCGACCAGTACCTCCATGCACACCTTTGTGATTAGCACACTTCCCGATGAGGATCCGGGTATTTTGAAGCAGTTGCAACCAGGTTTGCACCAGGTTCAGTTTAAGAATAAAAATTATTATGCCGAAGTGCGCGAACAGGCTGCGCAGCGATTTGTGGTGCTTTATGACGACACCCAGGTTCGTCAGCGTGAACAGCAGTTCAGCTCGTATCTGGTTGCTGGTGTGTTGATTATGATGGGATTGTCGGCACTGCTGGGTTTCTGGCTGGCCGGGCGGGTGATTTCTCCGGTGGCGGAGCTGGCTCGACGGGTTAGTGAGTTGCGTCCCAAAGCACGTTTACAGTCGCCGCTGGCAGCAGACTTTCCAGAAGATGAAGTCGGTGAGCTGGCTCGTGATTTTGATGATTATCTGCAGCGTTTGTCTGAATTTATTACACGTGAGCGAGCATTTACTTCTGATGTTAGTCATGAATTACGAACTCCGCTGGCAGTGATTCAGGGGGCTGCCGAGGTGCTGTTAGCCGACGGGCAGATTGATGCCGCACGGCGTAAGCGGGTGGAGCGAATAGCCCGGGCGGTCAAAGAGGCGAGCGAATTGAGTACCGCTCTGCTGTTGCTGGCACGGGAGCGGGAAGATCAACTGACCTCTTCCGCCTGTGAAGTGGGCGAGATACTCTCCCATGTTCTGCAAAGCCATCATTACTTACTGGAGCACAAGCCGGTAGAAGTGCGCTTTGAGATCCATGAACAGCCACAGTTGAAGGTTGAATGCGGATTGCTGCGGGTGGTGCTGGCGAACCTGGTGCGCAATGCCTATTCCTATATTGAACAGGGGCATGTGAAGGTCACGCTGGAAAGCGGCCATGTGGAAATCAAGGATACAGGTGTGGGGATTTCACATGCCAGCCTGCAACGGGTGTTTGAACCGTATTATAGTGAGCAACCGGGAGGTGAGGGGATTGGCCTGTCCCTGGTGCGCCGTATTTGCCAGCGTTATGACTGGAATATTGAAATTGACAGCCGTGAGGGGCACGGCACCTGTATCCGTTTGTGTTTTTCCTGAATGCTAGTCGGTATTTGATCCGCCTCAGTTAGTGGTCAGAAAGTTTTCCAATTTAAAATAAATCTACCTTCTTTTACGTAATCTTAAGCTTCATGAGTTCAGGATGATCTCCCTTGTTTTGGGGAGTTGCAGAGTGGGCAGGCGTAGTAAAACAGTTATCCAGATCACCGGTTTTCTGTGTATGGCCTTCAGCCTGACCATGCTGGCACCGCTGCTGGTTTCATTCTGGTATGACGATGGTGAAGCCGGGCGTTTGCTGATTGATTTTGTGGTGATGCTGAGCATTGGTTTTCTGCTCTGGGTGCCTTTTCGCAAGCGGCGCTATCAGCTGCGCCGCCGCGACGGTTTTTTTATAGTCGTAATTTTCTGGATTCTGTTGAGCCTGCTCGGGCTTGCACCGTTTTATTTTGGTCTGGATCTTTCCTTTATTGATGCGCTATTCGAGTCCGTGTCTGGCTTAACCACCACCGGTGCCACGGTGATCTCGGATCTTGACCAACGACCTCGTTCAATACTTTTTTATCGTCAGGAACTGCAATGGTTCGGTGGCATGGGTTTGATCGTATTGGCAGTGGCGGTGATGCCGATGCTCGGTATTGGCGGTATGTCGGTGTACCGAGCCGAAGCGCCGGGGCCGATGAAAGAAGAGAAAATGACCCCAAGGTTGGCTTCCACTGCACGTTCGCTCTGGGTTTTGTATCTGGGGCTAACACTGACCTGTGCACTGGCTTACTGGTATGCTGGTATGTCACCTTTTGATGCCATCAGTCACAGTCTGGCCACGGTCTCCACCGGCGGTTTTTCTACCCATGATGCCAGCCTTGCCTGGTTTAACAGTGTGGCCATCGAAATGGTGGCGGTGGTCTTTATGTTGCTCGGGGGAATTAATTTCAGCGTGCATTTTCTGGCCCTGCGGCATATCAGCCTGCGTGATTATATTCGGGATACCGAGGTACGGATATTTTTGCTGCTGATACTGGGGATGATAGTGTTGACCAGTCTGAGTTTGCGTCTGTCGGGGCACATGCCGGATTCGTTAATGGCCATGCGCGAGGCAAGCTTTGAAGTGGTTTCGGTGATCACCAGTACCGGGTTTGGACTGGATGATTTTTCAGTCTGGCCTATTTTTTTGCCGGCCTTGTTGATGTTCAGCAGTTTTGTTGGTGGCTGTGGTGGCTCCACCGCGGGTGGCATGAAAGTGATGCGGGTTATTTTGCTGGCCAAGCTGGGATTTCGGGAACTGAAGCTGCTGATACATACGCGGGGCATTTTTCCAATTAAGGTGGGGGGGCGTCGGGTGCGTGAAAATACCTTGCAGGCGGTCTGGGGTTTTTTCGCGGTTTATGTGCTGATCTTTGTGATCCTGATGCTCCTGATGATGATGTGCGGGCTGGATCAATTGTCTGCTTTTTCGGCGATTGCCACCTGTATGAATAATCTTGGTCCCGGTTTGGGCGATGTTTCACAGACCTTTGCCAATATAAGTAGTGCGGGTAAACTGGTGGCGGTAGTGGCCATGTTGATTGGCCGTCTGGAGATTTTTACCGTATTGGTATTACTGCATCCGGCTTTCTGGCGTAGCTAGATCCCGGCAGGAGATAAAAACCCGGCTCAGTGGTGAGGACTCGAACCGGGCTATTCAGATGGGTATGTCTATGCTGGCCAGAAAGATGCCGGGTTTAGTCAATCCAGTCAGCCCCCGTCCATTCTGTTTTAACCGTAGTCAAACCCAAAGCTTCCCAATTTTGCATGCCCCCGCGATACCAGATGAGCTTACTGGCAGGGTAACCAAATTCCAGTAGCTTTTTGATGCTTGCCGGTGATTGCCCGCACCAGGGGCCATTGCAGAATAGCACTAGTGTTTTGGCGTTGGAAAAATCCCAGGAACCCTGCTGGTATCTGGCACCAAATTGCTGCTCCATCGTTTTACGGAAGGTATATGGATTTGTTTTAGTGTGATCAATATTGTAGGCCGGTATGTTTACCGTCCCAGGAATGCTGCCATTTTCGGCTAAAGCAGGGAGGCGCGAATCGATGATCAGGATTGATTTGTCACCCGCGCTTGCTTTTTTCAGGTAATCCAGCATTTCCAGTTCAGCAATGGTCTTCACCCCGGATGCGAGCTTTATGGGTTGAATGCAGAAAGGGGGACATTTGCGTGAAGTTCTGGCGTATACAGGGTTAATGCGGTTGTCCTGATTTTGCCGACGCATGATGGTTATTTTTTTGCCGTTATGCATGACCTGAATTGAGGCTATATCAGCGGTAATATTGACCTCTGCGGCTAATGTTATGCTGGGCAGAGACAGTGCCAATCCTAAAATAATGGTGTTAATCTGCATTTTCATAATCCATTCTCCCTGTCAATTAAGCTGTACGGGGGTGCGATTGTTATATGCTCTTGCAAGCTCGTGTGCAAATGAGTCATTGTTCTCAACGCTCAACCCATTACACGTCGATACGTGAAAAAGGTTCCATTGCTTTATTGGCTGATTTAAGTGTTTTGGCTTTGTTGGTATAGTTCGAGCCTGTGAGCAGGGATGCCCCTATGGGAAAATATTGCAAATGAAGGCTTGATTTATCTTTGCAAAATCTTAACATACGCACGTTTAACATTAACATCTGTAATAATTTCGTCTCAATCGGACTGGGTAACACCTCCGCTGGGACTATTTTTCAATAGCTTATCGTTTTACCCCGCTAAATTTACCTGGAGTCTCCTGTGAGTAGCCAAACCACGAAACGCCTGATCTCGGCGCTAATATTTATATTGGCCGGTGCTTTTACCGCCAGCAACGTCCCAAATATTGAAATTGCCTGGGTTACCGCCCTTCTTTTTCTGACCATTTATCTGTTTGTTTTTGAGATTGTGGATGTTGATGTGGCGGCTATCAGCATCATGGTGTTGCTTGGCCTGACCTCACTTTTTGCCCCGATCATGGGGTTGGAGGCGGGGCTGGTTGATACCAAACACCTGTTTGATGGCTTTGCCAGTAACGCGGTAATGTCGATTATTGCGGTGATGATTATCGGTGCCGGGCTGGATCGCACCGGCATTATGGGTAAGGTGGCGGCCTTTATTCTCAAATCCGGCGGTACCTCGGAAAAACGCATTATTCCGATTATTTCCAGTACCGTGGCCATCATTTCCTCCTTTATGCAGAATGTTGGCGCGGCCGCATTGTTCCTGCCGGTGGTTAGTCGAATTTCAGCCCGTTCCGGTTTACCCATGTCACGCCTGTTAATGCCCATGGGCTTCTGTGCGATTCTTGGCGGCACGGTGACCATGGTCGGCTCCAGTCCCCTGATTCTGCTCAATGATCTGATTATGACTTCAAATGTCGCACTGCCGGCTGATCAGCAGATGAGAAGCTGGGGACTGTTTTCGGTGACGCCCATCGGTTTAGCGCTGGTGGCAACGGGTATTCTTTATTTTGTGATTGCCGGACGTTTTGTTTTACCCAAACGGGCTAAAGAAAATGCAGGCAGTACCAGTGCCACGCATACCATGAGTTATTTCCGTGATATCTATGGCTTCAATTACGATATGTATGAAGTGGTGGTACCGGATGACAGCACGATGGTGGGTAAACTGCTGGATGATATTGAACATAGTCATCGTATCCGGGTGATCGCCGCCCTGCGTGGCAGTGACGATCTGCGTATTGGTCCCGGAGGTCTGGCGCGGGACGTGGGTATCGAAGCGGGTACTACCCTGGGCATACTGGCTGCAGCGAAAAATGTTAAGCATCTGGTTGATGAATTTGGTCTGGAACTGCGTGATAGCCTGGAAATATTTTCTGAATCACTGGCGGCTACCAAGGCCGGTATCGCTGAGGTGGTTATTCCACCCGGTTCAAAATTGATTGATAAAAGTGCGCGTGACATCTGGATGCGTAAAACCTATGGCATTGCTATGGTGAGCATGCATCGCGGCGGTAAAACCCTGCGCGAAGGTGATGGCATTCGTGATCTACCCTTACAGGCGGGTGATACGCTGGTGGTGCATACCAGTTGGGATGCGCTGGCTCGGCTGGAAAATGATCGAAACTTTGTGGTTGTTACCACCGAGTATCCGCATGAAGATCTGCGTCCGCAGAAAATTGGTTTTGCTTTACTGTTCTTCACCATTGCGCTTTCCATGGTGCTGTTTACCGATCTGCGTTTGTCTGTTGCTCTGCTTACCGGCGCAGTAGGCATGGTGCTCTCCGGTGTGCTGACCATTGATGAAGCCTATGAAGCGGTGAGCTGGAAAACGGTATTTTTGCTGGCTTCATTGATTCCCTTAGGGCTTGCGGTAGAAACCAGCGGCACCGCGAAATGGATCGCTGAACAGGTGGTGGTCCTGGTGGGCGATGCAGAACCCTGGGTGATTCAGACTTCCATTGCAGCCTTAGCCACCTTCTTTACCCTGGTGATGTCGAATGTTGGTGCAACCGTTCTACTGGTGCCGCTGGCGGTGAACGTCGCCCTGCAGGTGGGAGCTGATCCGGCGATTTATGCCCTGACCGTCGCCATTGCCACCTCGAACTCCTTCCTCATACCCACCCATCAGGTGAACGCCCTGATCATGGGCCCGGGTGGTTACCGAGTACCGGACTTTATGAGAGCTGGCGGGGTGATGACCATACTGTTCCTGATCGTGATGATGTTTATGATGAATCTGGTCTTGTAGAACAGAGCAAGAGTAGACGAAAAAACCGGAGCCATGGCTCCGGTTTTTTTTTAATAAAATTTGATCATTGCTGTTCCGTTAACGCCCTCTCTTCATAGAACGGTAGGATGTGCTGAGTGAAACGAAGCGCATCGCTCGCGCAGACAGAGAATGGTGCGTTGTCCTGTTAACCCCCTCTCTCCTTTGGGACGGGGGGAGCAGAGACAGCCATGATTATTGAATTATCTTTTGCCAAAATAAGGCACTTCCCGCTAACGGATCAAGCTCATAGCAATTAAAGCCAAATTTGGCATAGGATGATTTCGCAACTTCGTTGCCGCTTAAAACTTCCAGCGTGAGTTTGCAACATCCTCTGGATAGTGCAATTTGCTCAACCTTTTCCAGCATTTTTTGACTAAGGCCGTGGCCTCGATATTTTCTCAGCACAATCACGTCATGTATATTTACAAGTGGCTTGCAGCTAAAAGTTGAAAAAGCCTCAAAACAATTGATTAACCCGGCGGCCTGGTTATTCACATAACAGATGACAGTAAAGGCATGGGGTAGCCGGGATAATTCGATGGCTAGATTATCGATTACATATTTTTCAAGGGGCTTACCACCGCCCATGGGATCAGAGGCGTAAGAATTCAATAAATACACAATTTCATCGGCCTGTTTGTTCTCGGAATAATTAGCCTGAATGATTTTGATATTCATCGTTTCACTGCCCTCTCCCCCAGATCGCTCTCTTAATCAGCGGTAGGGTGGGCACGTTTTTTGTGCTCACAGGCGCACCCTGTCACACTTCACCTGTACGACTGAAATCGTACCTACATGGTCTGGAAGCCGGCGCTTAAAAAACCTGTGCCGCATCAAATACCGGGCCATCGACACAGACTCGTTTCATTGTCGGGCCATCGGCGGTTTCAACTTTTACCACACAACCGGCGCAGCCGCCTACGCCGCAGGCCATGAATTCTTCCAGTGATACCTGGGCCGGAAGTTCATAGTCTTTGGCCAGCTGAGCTACGGCTTCGAGCATGGGGTGGGGGCCGCAGGAAAAAATTTCTACCTTGCTACGTTCATCTTTGTTGAGGCTGTCCAGCCAGTGGCGAGCCAGATCCGTGACATAACCCTGATGGCAGCCGGGATAGCCCTGAGTACTGGTGAGACGGGAAGGAATGTTCCAGTCTTCCAGCAGTGGCATGCTGGCAATAACACCGTCGGGCAGGCCGGGTATGATCATTTCAGAGGGTTTGCTGGTGAACGGGAAAGGTACTTCCGAGCCCAGGATCACAAAAGGAGAATAGGTCTTTTTTTGTTGGCGTGCGGCATCGGCGATAAAAATCATCGGCGGCATACCGACACCGCCGCCAATTAATAATGGCCGCGAATATTCAGGATGCAACTCGAAGGGCTTGCCAATGGGGCCCATCAGGTTCAGGCTTTCACCAACTTTGCGTTGTGATAATAGTAGGGTACCTTCACCCAATACCTTGTATAGCAGCTCTATTTCACCAGCTTGAGGATTGACGCGCATGATGGAAATCGGTCGACGTAGCGGTCGTTGGGGATCACAACTGAGATGGATGAAACTGCCGGGCAGGGCGTGACGGGCAACCTCGGGAGCCTGCAGGCGTAGAATATGCTGCTCACCTTCGCAATGAGTGTGGGCGAGGATTTCGGCATCTTCAACAAAAATAGTATCGCGGTGGGATTTCATCTTGTTCGCAGTATATCAGATCAGGATGGAAGTTTAGAATGCGATTGAGAGTGGTTTGTGCAGAATGCTACCCGTGTTGTTGAGTAACACTCTGCGTTGAAGAGATGATTTATTCAGGCGGCGCAAACTTCGGTGGCAGGGTTTTGTAGATGGTTCTGTGCACTGACCAGTTTGTTCATCATCCGCAGATCCCGGCTGCTTAGTCGACAGGCGGCATCCACCCAGATTTCGGCAATTCCGGATAATTCTTCAAAATTAAGCGGGTCAAAAAACTGGCGCACCTTTTCAATCGCCTGCAGGCCGTTACGACTACGCCGGTGCTGGCGTATATATTTTTCAACGGCAGCCTGGCCATTTCCATCTTCTGCCAGCACATCGACGATGCCCATTTCATACAGTTCTTCGGCACGATAGATTTTACCGCTGGTAATGAGACGCTCAGCCAGACGTGGGCCAATGCGCCGGGCCAGCAGGCTGTAGGCTCCCATGCCCGGAAACAGATTAAATAAAATTTCGGGCAGTCCCAGTTCGGCTGAGCGTTCAGCAACCAGTATTGAACTGGATAATGCGGCCTCGAAGCCGCCGCCAAGTGCGCTACCCTGAACCAGTGAAATGGTGGTAATTGACGAAGGCATGTCGATGTTGTGATATAGAACATCGATACAGGCGTGTGCATAGGCGCGGAGTGCATCCCGATCTTTGCGTTTGATCAGCGATTGAAACAGGTTCAGATCACCGCCCAGGTTAAACACACCGGGAACCCTCGATGCGAATACAAAATAGGCGATACGATTGTCAGTATAAGGGCTGGCTTTGCCATCCAGTTTATAGATAGCGTCTTGCATACTGCGCAGACTATTGAGCAATTCAGAATTAAAGCAGGGACGAGGACGCGGATTCATATAACACCAGAGTGCTTCCTGTTGCTCAGAATATTCAAATTCCAGCTGTGAATAGCGATAGAAGGAGCGGGTATCCGTGTTGTGTAAAGTAGTCATCATAAATCTCCATAAGTTATGAGTTAAGCCAATACGCTTATAGAGTTTAGAATCGATACTTTATTGAGGCTTTCTGACGGGTCTAAAAGAGAGACGTCGTTCAAAGTTAAAATGGAAGTTGGTCACAATTCAGAAAAGATATTGAGGCTTGCCTTTATTGCGAATAAACAATCTGACCGTTTAGCAGGGTATGGGTGACTTTCGCTTTGAGTTCCCAGCTGGCAAAAGGTGAGTTTTTGCCTCGGCTGATAAATTTTTCTGGCTCAACATTCCAGTGCTGGTGGGGATCAAAAATACAGATATCCGCATCGGCACCGGCACTTAAGTGACCGCGGTTAAGCCCCAGTATTTTGGCCGGCTCGGTGGTGAGTTTTGCGATCAGGTTTGCAAGAGATAAAACCCCATCGTCAACCAGCCTCAGTGACAGTGGCAATAAAGTTTCCAGCGCGGAAATGCCGGGCTCGGTTTCGGCAAAGGGAGCCAGTTTGGCATCGGCATCATGGGGCTGATGATCAGAACAAATAGCATTGATATTGCCGTTACCAAGGCCTTTGCGCAGGGCATCTCGATCGCGCTGAGTGCGTAGGGGCGGCAGTAGATGACATTCACTGTTGAAATAGCCGATGTCCATATCGGTAAGATGAAGCTGGTGGGCGCTTACGTCCATGCTCACCGGCAGGCCGTCATGTTGGGCGCGGGCAATCATTAGCACCGAATGGGCGCAGGATAACTGACAGAAATGGGCGCGCACGCCGGTTTGTTCAATCAACATCAGTTCGCGGGCCACGGCCACGGTTTCGGCTGACTCGGGAATACCGGGCAGACCGAGCCGGGTGCTGATGGAACCTTCGTGAACGCAGCCCTGACCGGAGAGGCCGGGATCGTCGGCATACAGGAAAATAGTCAGGCCGCAGCTGGCAGCGTATTCCATTGCCCGGCGCATGATCAGATTATTTTTGACCGGTTGATGAGCATTGCTGACCCCGACACAGCCGCCATCCTGTTGCAGCTTAATCATTTCCGCCAGTTGTTCACCTTTTAGCTGACGGGTGAGAGCGCCGAGGGTCACGACTTTTGCGAAGCCGGCAGCTTCCGCTTTCTGATGGATGAGTTCGGATACGGCGGGGGTGTCGATAATGGGACGGGTATCGGGGGGGATGCACAGGGTGGTGATGCCACCAGCTGCCGCCGCGCGGGTTTCCGAGGCGATAGTGGCCTTGTGTTCTGCACCGGGTTCGCGCAGGCGGGCGGCCAGATCAATGAGACCGGGGCAGACTATCTGGTCGCTGGCATCCAGAGTTTTCTCGGCTTTAAAGCCGGCCGGTATCTCGCCACAAGCAAGAATGCGACCATCTTCGATTGCAAGATCGGCGATCTGATCGAGCTGGTTGGCGGGGTCAATAACATGCCCCTGAGCAATCAGAATTTTCATGATTGGCTGCTCTCACTGTCAGCATTACCCCGGCCGAGAATCATCGACATCACCGCCATGCGTACCGCAAGGCCGTTGGTCACCTGTTCGAGTATCACCGATTGCGGCCCATCAGCCACGGCGGAATCAATTTCTACGCCGCGATTGATCGGCCCAGGATGCATCACAATGGCATCCTCTTTTGCCAGCGTTAGTTTTTCCGGAGTAAGACCGTAGCTTCTGAAATATTCATCTTCACTGGGCAGTAGCGCACCTTCCATGCGCTCACGTTGCAGGCGCAAGGTGATCACCACATCAACATCACGCAGTCCCTGTTCCATTTGATGAAAAACATGCACACCCAGATGTTCGGCCTGAGGTGGTATTAAAGTATGCGGGCCAATCACGCGCACATCGGGAACGCCGAGAATGTTCAGCGCATGAATCTGTGAACGGGCCACCCGCGAGTGCATGATGTCGCCGATGATAGCCACCCGCAGCGAAGTGAAATCCGGTTTGTGGCGGCGAATGGTAAACATGTCGAGCATGGCCTGAGTCGGGTGAGCATGACTGCCATCACCGGCGTTGATCACGCTGATATGTGGAGCCACATGATGGGCAATAAAATGGGCCGCCCCACTTTGCATATGTCGGACGATAAACATATCGCAGTGCATAGCTTCCAGGTTACGCAGCATGTCGAGCAGGCTTTCACCTTTCTTGGTGGCCGAGGTCTGAATATTGATATTGATGACATCGGCGGACAGGCGTTTGGCAGCCAGTTCAAAGGTGGTTCGGGTGCGGGTGCTGGCTTCGAAGAATAAATTAGCGATGGTCTTGCCGCGCAGCAGCGGGGCTTTTTTTACCGGCTTGTTTATGACTGAGGCAAAGTTTTCGGCATGGTCGAGAATTTCGGTGAGGGTCGGACGCGAGAGTCCCTCGGTAGTGAGGAAATGGCGCAGACGGCCTTTTTTATCAAATTGAATATCCTGACGCATCATTGGCCGGTTTTTTCCTCGGGGGGTTGAATTTGTAGGTTAAGCGGTGCAGGGCCGCTGAGTTTGACGTGTTCGCCGGCGGATAGATCCATATCAATGCCGCGCACATCAGCGCAAATGGGCAATTCCTGTCCACAGCGTTGTACCAGTACTACCAGACTCACCGAAGCCGGTCGGCCGTAATCAAAAATTTCGTTTAAAGCGGCGCGAATGGTGCGCCCGGTGTGCAGCACATCATCCACCAGAATAATGTGTCGGTCTTCGACATCAAAATCCAGCTGCGAAGGTTCAACCATCGGGTGCATGCCGATGCGGGTAAAATCGTCGCGGTAGAAGCTGATATTGAGTGAGCCCAGAGGAATCTCAGTATCGAGGTGTTTGAGCAGCGCCTGGGCAACCCAGACTCCGCCGGTATGGATGCCGATCATGAGTGGCTTGTGAATCTCATTGGTCTGCATGAATTGTTGCAGATCATTCGCCATACTTTTTAGTAGTACATCCACGTCATGGCTTTGCGTCATTTATTCCGAACCTTTATTTGCCTGTGTATCCAGCCAGCTTTGTAATATTAACTGAGCGGCGATGTGGTCATTATATTGATGTGCATTTTTTTTAACCCTGGGAACCTGCTGTTCGCGCAGCAGCATATTGGCTTCCAGTGAACTGTAGCGTTCGTCCATCATTTCAACGGGGAGATTGTACCGCCCTTTGAGTTGATTACCAAAGCGGCGTGCAGCTTTGCTCATATCCTGTTCACCGCCGTCTTCCTGAAGAGGCAATCCGACTACCAGTAGATCCGGCTGCCATTCATTAATTAGCTGGCTGATGCCAGTCCAGTCAGGTTTTTGATTTTTACCGGGAAGAGTGAGCAGGGCGGTGACGGTGCGGGTAATTTCCTGACCAACGGCGACACCAATTCGATTTCTGCCAAAGTCGAAGCCCAGAAGGGTGCGACTCACGCGTGCCCCACCTCAGTGGAAATCAGGGAAAGTTCGACTCCGAGTAAATCGGCTGCAGTATGCCAGCGCCGATCGACAGGTGTATCGAAAATAATGCGGTTGTCAGCCGGGCCATTGAGCCAGGTGTTGGCGGCCAGCTCTTCTTCGAGTTGACCCGCGCTCCAGCCGGCATAGCCCAGCGCGATAAGGAAGTGTTCGGGGCCAATGCCGTGGGCAATGGCTTCGATAATGTCCTGGGAAACGGTCATCGATAGATTTGGGCTAATTTCCATGGTGCTGTCCCATTCGCCCAATGGGCTGTGTAGCACAAAGCCCTGCTCCGGCTGTACCGGGCCACCGTGGTAGATGGCGATGTTGGACATTTCAGGCTCGCCCAACTCAAAGCCAAGCTGCACGACCAGCTCACCCAGATTCATCGGTGTCGGGCGGTTGATTAGCAGGCCCATTGCCCCTTCAGGATTGTGTTCACAGAGAAAGGTGACCGAATGTGAGAAATTCGGATCCTGTAAACCTGGCATGGCAATGAGAAACTGATTCTTTAATTGAGAAATAAAGCCCATGTAAGGAAGTATTATGCAGCAGACCAGTCGCTGCAAGTTAATAAAGCAAATTAATTCGATGCAGGTAAACCACCGCGTAGGGTGGGCACGTTTTATGTGCCCACGCGTTACTTTGGGAGCAGGATATAAGTTGGGCTTTGTCATGATCTTTATAGCGAAGCCCAACAGGGCGGGAGGTCGTGAGGAATGTTCATTTCTGAACGAACACTTACAAAATAAACAGTTTTACTGCGTCCCCGTGCTCATGCCGCGGCCACTTTTAAAATACCAGACACGGGGAATATGCAACACATCGGTATCCTTGAGAATTTCCTTACTCAGGGGGGGAAAGGGCGCGGCCAGACGTACGATGCGTTTGGCGGCATCGTCCAGTACTTTCTGCCCGGAAGATTGAATCACTTTCATGTGGTTCAGGCTGCCATCAGGATTGATTGCAACATCGAGCAGAAGGCTGCCATCAATGTTGTGGCGTAGGGCTTCTTCGGGATAATTTAGATTACCAAAGCGTTCAACTTTGGCGCGCCAGGAATCAAGGTAACTGGCAAAGCGGTATTCTTTTGCATTGGCGCCACGCACATAAGTGCGGCGGGGCGTGACCTGATAGGTCTTTTTCATGCGTTTGATTTCGGCACTCATGCGCGCAATTTTTTGCCGGCTGCGTTCCAGTAACTGAGCGGCGGTGAGTGGCTGGGCCATCTCGGGCAGGGGTTCTTTTTGTGGCTGGCTAACGACTTTTTCCTTTGCCCGTGTGGCGGTCATGATTTCCTGTTGCACTTTTTCGGGCTTGCTCAAAGGCGGGGCGATGGCCTGTTCACTGGCCGGGGCAAAACCGTCATCCTGAGTCGGAGAGGGGTTGGAGAATGGACTTTGATCGCGGGTTTTTTCCTCGACGTTGCCGCCGCCCTTTTGATTGGCCTGGGCCAGATAGTCGGCATCATCCGGAGCTTCATCAGAGTGATTGTGCACCAGGGTGATTTCCATGGTCGTCAACGGCGGCATGAAATCATCGTCAGCCAGATCAAAACTGACCCCCAGAATCACGATGGCATGAAAGGCCAGCGCAAAAAACAGGGTCATGCCCAGACGATCAGAGGATGAAATAGTTGAAGGATGAACAGCCGTCGTCACGAAGTTTTACTTACCACTGTGTTTAATAATGAGCGGCTGATTATACCGTTGATAACGCCAAGTACCACGGCAAAAGTTAACAAAACAGGAAACAGTCGCCAGAGTCCGGAGTGCGGTATAAATAAAAGATAAGCCGTCACAAACTGGGTGCTGATATGGGCGATGGAAGCCAGCAGACTATAACCGACCGGGCCAAAGCCGCGTCCCGGTAATCGGCTGCCCAGCCACAAAATAAAGATACTGGCGATAGCCCCACTAAAACTCAGCATAAAAGTCGGCGAGAGAAAGGTGCCTAATACGAGCGAACCCACCAGCACCCGCAACAGACTTACCCAGGCCGCCGTGCGCCAGCCAAACTGGCAGAGTACGGTAATGGTAATAATATTCGCCAGTCCCGGCTTCAGCCCCGGAATCGGACTCGGCAGACTGCTTTCCAGCACATGAATCATCACCGCCAACGCGGTAAGCCAGGCGATGCGACTATCTTCGGGGGTGCTTGTTAATGTGATTTTCAAACAGAAAAGGCTCTTTAATGAATCTATCCGATGGTTGTTTTGCCGCTAGATGTCGAGGATTGCGGTGCGGGAGATCAGCGTTACAAAGTACCTGCTCAGGCTAAATAATTTTACCGATGCGGGTGGACTGTTTAAGGGGTACATAAATTATACCTTTAAAATCAACAAGATAAGTTTACGGTTACACTAATGTGCACCCTCAAGTATCAACCTGTAGAACTATTGTCTTATTGCTCGAAAATCGAATTATACACTAGTCTACTTCTTCTCGATTTCAGCGCAAGCGACTGCCGTTCAATAGCGGAAGCCGCAATGGTAATCGACCTTAGAACAATGCTTATGTTTGAAAATTAGCACCATATTTATGGTTTATTAAAAAAGGAAATCGAATGAAATTAGAAATAAAAAAAGTATTAATTGTGAGTGCAATATTCTTTGGCGCTAGTTCTTCTATTAATGCTCAAATAGTTGAATTCTCAGGAGACAATTCCTCGGGAACGGGTAGCGTGGGGACTAGTTCATTCAATTGGGTAGCCGACCCAGGCTTGATTAATGCGTTTGATAACTCAATAGATTTTGGCTGGGGTCGAATTTCTGACCCATCAAGTAGTGGTTTTAATTTAAGTATTACAATGAATTTTGATACGCCATGGACATTTAATGCAATTAATTTTGAGGCATTAAATACAGAGACAAATGACAATGTATTTAATCTTCAATTATTTGATTCGTCATTAACAGCAATTAATACGAGTGATGCAGTGGCTACTACTACCAGCAGTTTCGGATCGGCACCATGGAGTTATAACGGACTTAATAATTCATGGCAATATTCGACATTGGGTGGATCCATTAACGGGCATCAAGCTGTCATTACTGGAGAATATAGCAATGTCTCAAGATTAGTTATAACAGTCGATGATCATCTGGGTTTAGATTATTTTAATTTGGATATGGTACCGACTGTCGTGCCTGTTCCAGCCGCTGTCTGGTTATTTGGATCAGGTCTTTTAGCTTTAGCCGGTCTTTCTAGACGTAAAGCATAAG
>CAZNRP010000015.1:0-36302 GCA_964575555.1 uncultured Thiohalophilus sp.
TCTTTAAACCGGGTAAACACCAGGGTTGCGTTCGTACCGCCAAAACCAAAACTATTGGACATGACACAGTTGAGTGTCTGTTCATCCCGTCGCTCACGCACAATCGGCATGCCTTCGGCTTCCGGCATCAGCTCATTTATATTCGCCGATGCCGCGATGAAATTATTTTCCATCATCAACAGAGAATAAATCGCCTCATTCACGCCCGCCGCACCCAGTGCGTGTCCGGTTAGTGATTTAGTTGAGGCTATCGGCGGAATATTATCGCCAAATACATTACGAATCGCTTTTAACTCAGGTGGATCACCGGCCGGGGTGCTAGTGCCGTGTGAGTTAATATAATCTAGCGGCAAATCAACGGTTTCCATTGCCTGGCGCATACAACGCTCCGCACCTTCACCTGAAGGTTGCACCATATCATAGCCATCAGAAGTAGCCCCATAACCGGCAAGCTCGCCATAAATTTTAGCCCCACGAGCTTTCGCGTGTTCCAGTTCTTCCAATACCAGCAGCCCGCCGCCACCAGAAATAACAAAACCATCACGGGTAACGTCATAGGTTCGCGATGCGGTTTGCGGGGTTTCGTTGTATTTGGATGACAGTGCACCCATGGCATCAAACAACACACTCATGGTCCAGTGCACATCTTCACCACCACCGGCAAAGACAATATCCTGCTTGCCCATTTGAATGAGCTCGGCACCATGACCAATACAGTGGGCACTGGTCGAACAGGCCGAACTCATGGAATAGTTCACGCCTTTGATTTTAAATGGTGTGGCCAGACAGGCGGAGTTAGTACTCGACATAGTACGGGTCACCATATAGGGCCCGACCCGGCGAATGCCTTTTTCACGCATGGTATCTGCCGCTTCAATCAGATATTCCGTCGAAGGGCCACCTGAGCCCACTACCAGTCCACTGCGGACATTCGAGACATCCTCATCACTAAGCCCGGCATCTTCGATAGCCTGACGCATGGCGATATAATTAAAGGCTGCACCCCGCCCCATAAAGCGAAGCAACTTACGATCAATTTCTTCTTTCAAATCGACATGAATCTGCCCATGCACATGAGAGCGGAAACCCATATCCGCATATTCCTGTGCAAATTCAATCCCGGAGTGGCCTTCACGTAAGGCCTGCAAAACTTCACCCTTGTTGTTGCCAATACTGGAAATAATGCCCATGCCGGTGACAACAACGCGTCGGTGAATCTTGAAATTGGTAGTCATAAAGCTTAAAAATTCTCTGTTGAAGTAAATAAACCTACGCGAAGATCTTTAGCGGTATAAATCTCACGTCCATCCACTTCCATGCTGGCATCGCCAATTCCCATTATCAAACGACGCATAATCACGCGTTTGAGTTCAATTTTATAGGTCACTTTTTTCGCCGTTGGCAAAACCTGACCGGTAAACTTGACCTCACCGGAGCCCAGTGCACGACCATGACCCGGCCCGCCTTTCCAACCAAGATAAAAACCAATCAACTGCCACATAGCATCCAGACCCAGACAACCCGGCATCACCGGATCGCCTTCGAAATGGCAGGCAAAAAACCAAAGATCAGGGTTAATATCCAGCTCGGCAATAATCTCGCCCCTGCCGTGCTCCCCACCATCTTCATTAATGCGGGTGACACGATCAAACATCAACATTGGCGGTGCGGGCAGTTGTGCATTACCCGGGCCAAAAAGCTCACCCCGGCCACATTTCAACAAATCTTCCCTGCTGTAGCTGCTTTGTTGTTTATCAACGATTATGTTTTTTGCTGAATCCATCTTATATGCCCTGGAGGTTATACTTTTATGAACGCTGCATTTGCACGCAGATGTACGGGAATCCCGGAATTTAGGTCGCTATTGTACCTGTACCCGCCGGACAAAACAAAAAGGTCGTTTGCCTATTCACTGCAGGAACCGACATCAGACAGATATCCTTCTGGGCGGATGGCCACTGTACTCCGTACCTGGGTACACATTTTCCCGTCCTGACGATAAAAACCATATTCAAATGTCGGCGTACTGCGCCCTTTTGTCGCCAGCTCCTCCCGGATGAGAACATCCAGTGCGGCGGGAAATTCAAATCGCAGCTCAAGATCAGAATCACCCGGATGACGAAAATCCACAGTATGATGGCGGGTCCAGACATCGGTGCCGGGATAGCGTTTAACACAGGCCAACGCCGCAATCGGATCTGACAGCGCTGCCTGATAGCCCCCGAACATCGAGCCGCCCATGTTTTTTGAGACCATGTTCAACGGCAACTTAAAGCGAGCCCGATCCCAGTTGTCACTGATTTCCAGCACCTTAATCCGCATCAAAAAAAACGGCGGGTAGAGTGCCAACCGACGCTCCTGCGAGAGAAATTTCAGGCGCGAAACAAATTTCAGTAAATTCAAACTCATTGCTTATCCTGCGGCTAAAGATAGTATTATAATTCAACTACACTAAACGCAAACAAGCAAACCTTGAATCATGAACCAAGAGTCCTGAATGAATTATTGCAGTCACTGCGCCCATCCGTTAAGCCTACGCATACCGGAAGGCGATAACTTACCCCGCTACATCTGCGATGATTGTCACACCATTCATTACCAGAACCCGAAAGTTATCGCCGGCTGCCTGCCCGTCTGGGAAAATAGCGAGAGTGGAAACGCTCAGGTTCTACTTTGCCGTCGAGCCATTGAGCCCCGCCATGGACTCTGGACGCTACCCGCCGGTTTCATGGAAAATGCAGAGACACTGGAACAGGCCGCAGAACGGGAGTCCGTCGAGGAAGCCAACGCGAATATCGAAAAACTGAAGCTCTACACCCTGATCAGCCTGCCGCATATTAACCAGATTTATATTCTTTATCTTGCCCGACTGCGTGACAAAAATTTTCACCCCGGGATTGAGAGCCTGGAAGTGAAGCTCTTTAATGAAGAAGAAATCCCCTGGGACAAGCTCGCCTTTCACACTATTCACTTTACCCTGGAAAAATATTTTCAGGATCATAAGAATAACCACTATCCGGTGCATACCCATACCATTACCACCCGTAATGGCAAATCGGCCGATCAGTAAGCCCCCACCCGCCTTTCGGCACTAATACTGCCCGAATAGTGACACCGGTCACCAAAGTACCCGCATACGTTTAAGTGAACTGTGAAGCTCTTCCAGGCTTTCTTTAACAAAAGAACTATTGTTTAAAGAGTCCTGACAACCACTCGAACTGTAACGATATGCGAACTGAAACTCTGAAATCATTCCCCACTTTTTTGCGCGGCTACGGCAAAAAAAAATTGCTGAAACAACTGGAATCACAGCTTTCGGCTCATCCTCGAATTTACCTGACTGCCCTCACCCCGCTGGCACTATTCGGCTACCTGCTGCTGCTCCTGTTTCCCTTAAGCAGTGTCTTACTGTTGGGCCAAATCATTTCTTCCTGGTCACTGCAAAGCAGTCTCAGCATGCCAGTCGAAACACTCATCCAGTTTTTAGCCGGGATTGCTGCGCTCAGCTTTAGCCTTCCGCTTTTTAATCTGCATTTCAAAACACCTGAAGGACAGACACTGGACAACAATAATATACCGGCATTGGCAAAAATTATTGCCGAACTTTGTCAGCGGTATCACGTTACCCGCATCGAAAATATTATTCTTGATAATAGTGCGGATATTCGCATTATTAACAGTTCAAAACTCGCCTGGCCATTCAAAGGCAAACGCACCATCATCATTGGAATTCAAACATTACTCTGTTATTCCCCGGCCCAGTTTCATGCCATGCTGGCTCGGCGCATCGGCCAGGCTTCCGGCCGCGATCACTTTCTGCTGCTCTGGCTCAACAACCTGAATAAAACATGGCAGCAATACGATACCACCCTCAATCAGGCCTCCCTACTTGCCCTGCCTCTAGCCATGTTGTTCCGGCTTTATTCCCGGCTATTGCAGATAGCCAGCCAGTTCGCACATCAGTTATACGAACTTGCCGGCGATCGTTATGCACTGGATGTCACCAATGATCAGGATATGGCTGAACTATTTTCTCAAACCATCATCACTGAAAATTTTCTGCAAACAAAATACTGGCCCAAGATAAAGGAACTCAAGCAGCGCACGCTGGCGGCAGACTACCTGCCCTATGCCAATATGAGCAAGGTCATACGCAATGGCCTGTTGCCAAAAGACATTCAAAACTGTCTAAAGCAAGCCTGGCATTATCCTGATGCCAGACTGCAACAGCCATCACTGCTAACCCGGCTGCACAATATAGGCTATGAGAAACCCCGCCCACCAGGACGCCTGTCTAAAAGTGCCGGAACACAATTTTTAAGCAAAGCCATCTTTACCCAGATAATTGAAGACTTTGATTCACGCTGGGAGAAAAACAAACAGAGTCATTAATGACACCAACAAGCGTATCTGCTATTTTAGCTTTTAATAAAAAACGCTAAACGCAGGTGATTTTTCCGGTGACACGACATACTTTATTCTCCAATACAGGCCATGCAATTAAAAACCTTTCTATTGCCGGCCTACTCTGCCTGCCAATGGTATTAAATGCACAGACCCTCGACTATCAGGGACGGGTAGACTTTAACGTGCATTTGCAATCCGCCACCTCAGACTGGCGTTACGATAATGAAACACGCCGCACCCGGATCGGACGCGCCGGCTTTGGCTGGTCTGAAACCTTGAGCCCTCGCTTTTCCGGTGGCCTGTTGCTGGGTTATCTGGATCTCAGTCAGGCTGATAACCCCATTGATAACGGACAAATTACTACCGGTTACTATGCTGGTCTGCAGCTTAACGGAAAGATTATTGATACCAAATTTCTCAGTTTAAAACTTGACCTGTCCTTTATTTATAACAGCACACAAAAAACCAGGGAAGATCAACGAGTCAATAATGTGTGGACACAGGCCGAGGCTAATTTGATTGCACGAGTCCCATTGGGAAAACGAATAGGAATTCAACTCGGAGCTAACACCTACAATATCAGTGGTGAGCAGCGTAACAGCGGCGACATTTCCAGCATTAATGATTTCAGTGAAACTACCCGTACCGGCTATAGTGCCGGCATTGACGTAGCGGTCGATCGCAGTGGTAGCATTGGCTTTGACTTATTTGCCGGCAACCGTGAAGGCGGAAGAATTTATTTTAGACGCCGATTTTAAAACTATGATGTAAAACAGTGAATGATGCGCTTCGTTTTACTCAGCACATCCTACCCGTTTATAGGTTAATGAATGGGTAACTCGTTTCCACTCAGCGCGCGGGAACCCGTAACCAGATGCTGGATCGAAAGATTTAATACCAGAGTGAAAAATACAACTGCAACACATTGGCAGAGAAATTATATAATGGCTCATTGCCCACCGTGCTACTGCTATCGCGCAAATCACGAAAATCTTTATAATCGAAAAATATATAATCGAATTTGAAATTCACGCTGGCACGATCAATGGCATACCAGTTATGAGCAATATCGTAACTCACACCAAAACCAATGGTCTGGCTATCAAAGGCACTAATTTCTTTATCCCGCCCGTAAAAATTCTGAGACTGACTGAAGGGAAATAAATCCGCATAAAAGTCCGCGCGGGTCTGAGTATAAGCCCGGTATTTCAAATCAAAAATCCAGTTACCCCGCCATGCGTGAGTGTAGCCCAGTTGAATGTGACTCGCGGTAATACCCCAACTATCGTTAAAGTAACGATATTCACCATGTATAGAAGCACGAATAGGCAAATGATATAACAGGCGAATAGCCGCCGCATTGCTGGTTCGCGTGCGCGGATATTTTTCCGGCTCATAACTATAGCCATTACCATTGCTGCTATCGAGATAACGCACGGAGCGATAAGGATTATTTAGATAGCCCTCATCCGTTACTGTTTCAAAGCCCAGCCCCAGCAACATGTTTTTAGTTAAGATCTGTGACAGGCCAAGGCGAAATTGCTGGCGATTCACATCTTCAGCAAAACGATCATCCCCGGTTTTACCGACAATATCGTTACCCTGAGCATAGCCCATGCTCACGGTCATCATATTACCGAATAACTCCTGACTAAGATTCAAGGCCAGCGTTTTAGCTTCGTAATCATTTTCGCTGCTACTGGTGTAACTGATCCCCATGATGGTATCCGCATGCAAATAATCAACTCCAACACTGCCCTCGACACGTTCTTCCTCATAGGGGCTTGCCGTGGTAACAACATCAATGGAAGCACTGGATATGGCATCTACATAATAGTTAGCCGATGCCGAGACACTTTTGCCAATACTTTTACGCACCAGGATTGAAGGCCCGGTTACCTGCACTCCCCCGCCATTATAAGAATGATAAAGTGCATCAGCACGATCGACGGGTAGAACCGCGGCCAATGACACTGGGATGAAGATCATGCTCATCAGCAGAAAGAATAGTGCACGCAACACGGTCTTTATTTCAAACAGGATCATGTTATACCGATGCCTTAGTTACAACCACAACCACCACCCTGACCATTTTCAGCACCACGAGCACCTTCGCGCGCCTGATAAACATGATTACTATAAGCACTGGAAACCGGATCTCGGCTGAAACTCATAATTGGATCTGCCAATCGTGCCCGCTCGTAGGGCTTCACCCAGGGTGTGGGTGCACTGCAGGCCGCCAGCAACAATAGCGATAAAAACAAACTGATCTTTTTCACTGACTTACTCACGAATCAATTTTTTAATTTCATGTTTATACAGCTCTTCATATTCAGGCAAATAACCTTTATGTTCGCTTCGCATCTTGCCATCACGATCAATAAAAAAACTGCTGGGCATGGCGGTTACTTTATACTTTTCGCTAACTTTTTTATCGGTATCAAATACAACCGGAAAGCTAACATCAATTAATTTCAGCAAAGACTCCGCCTGTTCGGGTTTATCATCAACATTAACGCCAAGAATCACAAAGCCCAGTGACTTATATTTTTTATATAGTTTTTCCAATATCGGCATTTCCTGGCGACAGGGTCCACACCAGGAAGCCCAGAAGTTAACCAGTACAACCTGACCACGTAATTCACTGAGTTTAATATTTTTTCCATCCCGGCTTTTCAGGGTAAAGTTAGGTGCCTTTTCTGCTTCAGCCTGCACACCGCCAACTAAAAACATCGAAACACCAAGTATCAACACAGTCTGTTTTAGCGCTAACAACAATCTCTTATTCATAAACTACTCCTGTTGAAAATCAATCTCAGAAAAAAAACGAAAGCCCCAGGCTCATTTCAATATTCTGGGTGCTAGCTTTCTCACCCAGCAATTCCATATCAAACACATGATTACGAACATCCGCATGCAATGCCAACCAGTCCGTTGCCAGAAAACGATAACCAAAACCATAATTAATAGTATAGCGATCATCCCCTGCAAAGGTGGTATTACCAATGCCTGCGATGATATAAAAAGCCGTATTAAACGCGGTCGATTGAGTTAGGAAAGCTTCACCTGGTAATATGTTATATCCTATCGACACATTGTAATAACTCAAAATGCGCTCATCATCGGTTAACAGTTCCACTGCACCACTTAAACGTTCATAGCTAGTTTCAGTGGTTTTCGTCCGGCCAATGCTGGCCTCAAAGAAAAAACTTTCCGCAACATGAAAGGCCAGTCTTACGCCAACAACATTGTTGACACCAAAATCTTCAACACTCATTAATCCGGTAAAAGCAGTGATTTCAAAATTTTCCGTATCAATTTTTGAGGTATCAATTTCACGTCGGTAAACCTCTGGCTCAATCACTGGCTTGTCCTCAATCAGAACAGCCTCAGAGGCATCGACCCGCGCAGGCGATAAAGTAATACCACTGACCAGCAGTAACAAAAAACCCGGCTTTAATAAAACGCTGCAAAACCTATTTGCCATACATTAATTTCCTGATTGTCATCCTGACTGCTGAAGATTACGAGGTTCTTATAATCCAGACGCATAATAAAACGTTTGGCCAGATAAACCCGCAGACCCACCCCTACGTGAGTATTATTGTTAACACGATCCCGCGTTTGCACCAATGAAGTTTTTGGCGTGGTCTTTATCACGCCGGTTCCCAGGCTAAAATAGGGGGAAAATCGCCACTCGGGAAAAGGGTGCGCAAGAAGAGCAACATTGCCCATGATACTACTTGAATAACTGCCCAGCACATGAGAAGCAGAGAGCTCGACGGAGAGGTTACGGGTAAAACCATAGCCCGACCAGGCACTGATGATGGTCGCACCGCTGAAATCACCGGTGCTAATACCCATTTCCCAGCGCCGTCGGACAAAGTCACCTTCGGCAACATCCGGCAATTCCAGCAGAGTTCCTGCAGGGGTTAGCGTCTGTTCCATTTGCTCGCGCCGTACCCAGCCTTCCATTCCGCGTTCGGTTCGAACTTTGAACCATTCCGTCTTGCGCTTCAAAATCTGCACCCAGTCACCCCGTTCAACCACATGGTAAACAGGGTAGCCACTGCCCGCACCGGTTTGCATTTCCAGATAGGGATCGGCAACTTTTACACGCAGGTAATCATCTTCCGCCTGTGCGAAATTCACCAGCAGTAATAAACTGCAAAAAAGTAAGAACCCCTGATAAAACATGTAATTCCGGTACAGGTGTACTGACATCCAGAGAGTAAATAGGCATCCCAAATACCAGCGTCTATCTAAAGTTGGTTTTTATATCCGTATATGAGCGCCAGTCAATAAAAATACCCTCCCCCTTCAGGCGGGCTGTGCGGCTAAAGCCGCAGCTGCAGATTATGGCCGCGCGCTCAGGGCACATCGAAGCTGTTATTATAATACTGTCCACCGATATCAAGCCACTCTGAAATAAGGCGTAGCTCGGCCGCCGTCAACATCCCACTATGATCAACGAAGGTGCCACCATTAAAATAAATTTCTGAACCATCATCTGCTTTCAAGCGGCGTCCTGCCTGAAGCTCCGTTTCACTCATTTTCTCAAGGAAATAGCTTGTTCTCGCAGTGTAGGATGAAGTAAACATAGCTACGGATACCCCAAAGGTATCAAAAATCTCATTGCCGTCCAAATCCAGAATCGGATCGCCATTGGCATCTTCCCGCCTTACCCGCCTCACTTGCAAGACACCGTCTACAACTTCGCGTTGCCGATCACCATAAAACAGTTCCCGATAGGATTCCAACTGACGTGGATTAGGGGATGCGCCATCACTCAAATCAAGTTGTGCGGCCGGGACACGAGCCAGACCATCGGCCGGATCGATCGGGCTATGGCAGAAAGTACAGCGATCATCACGTAACACGGTCACCCCGTCATTAGGATCAATTACCTCTCTAGACACACTCCAAATAGGATGAACATGCGTTGCGTAGTTAATCACGATACGACAGGAGTTATTCCATTCGGTCAGACATTCAGGAGCAACCGGTGGGGTGCTGCTTAAATCCGCATAGAGATAACTGAAATCACTATCCACACCATACCAGAAGTCGTTGAAAATCAGATCAACACCTGAATTCGTCGCCGCCGGATCAACCCGGTTGCGACGCGTCGCCATGGTTTCACCACTGACCACGGAAGCCCGCGCCTCCGCACGGCCATGGGGTTTGCCCGTACTATGATCATGGCAGCCATTACAGGTCAGGGTTTCACCGGCACTCACCTGAATCCAGTTAAAGTGAGGGGTACTGATTCGCCGCCCGTTTTCATCCAGAATGCTAATCATTAAAGGCACATCCGCCGGTACCCGCACCTTCACCGAACCATCCGGCTCAATTGGCGCGTAAGCCACGATCTCACGCATCACCTGAACTTCAACCCGGCCAAAGGTATCACCGCGTACCCCTTCCGGCACCGCCGCATCTTTTAACACCCGCAGGAAGCGCGCCGGGCGCTCACTCCACGCCGTGGCTCCCGAAGCCATCTGGTTCACCGAACTGATTGAGGCATCCGCGCCCAGGCTATTAAACTCTCCATCCAGATCATAGACACTGCGAATATGTAAAATACCCGCCCCCTGATCTGCCAGCGTCTGACTAAATTTCGGATTATTTGCCGCACGATAAATTTCAGGCAGGGGACGCTCATCAGCGGCCACCACTTCGGTATAAATCACCCCCTCCTCCGGCTTAAAAATGGGTATCTGAGTCTGCTTATCCAGATCATAAACATACAGAGCATAAAGCGGACTGGCTTCCTGTAGTGAGGCATCGGCTAAATTGCTCGCCGTACAGGGGACAATCCGCGCATCCGGCTGTTGCATACGACAGGGAGTCCAGCTGATCAAAAAGCGGTTAGTGCCATCCCAGAGCGGAAAGACCGATCGATAACGTCCACCGGCGGAAATTTCAGAATCATTGCGAACATTCGCAGGGGAAGCGGATAACTGTGCCGTCCCCTGTATTACGGTGCGACCCTCAATAGGTTGCCCGATATCGACATAATTAAGTGCATCGATCATGACGATGTCACTGCCCACAAAGGTTCCGGTAAAGGGACGCAACAAGGCCATGATCCGGCCATCCGGCATTTCCTGGGTTTGCAGAAACTGGATCGTTGAATTAGCCGTGCCGCTATCATTACTGTGTGCACCATAATACTGATGCATATTACTGCCATCGGCATTCATCTTATAAAGGCTGATACGATTGCGGTCGCGCACATTATCCCAACGGCTAAACAGTATCTCCCCACTTTGCAGCACCATCGGATTTAGATCATTACTGCGATTAAACGTCAGCTGTTGAATTTGTGTGCCATCGGCATTCATCACATGCAAAGAAAATACGGGCCCGGATTCATCTTCATTTTGTAAAGCAAACTGCGACTTGTTTTCATCCAATAAAATGGCACGGGTGCGCTGCTGACGAGTAGAAGAAAATAAAATACGTCCATCCGGCAGGTACACAGGGGAAACGTCCTCACCCGATTCAGCCCGAAGATCTGAAATGATAATTCGCCGTAACAACTTTTCAGTGATGTTATATTCCCAGATATTCCAGCTGGGTTGTTGCTCATCTTCTGCTAACTCATCTTCAGGCGTATCGGCAAGATGCAACGCAAACAACAATTTTGTACCGTCGTAAGAAACCTGAACATTCTTGATATCACCCACGCCCTGAGTGATGCTGCTAGTCAGATTGCTTTCCAGTGCACTGGGCAAGGCACGGGTGCGATAAAATAGATCACCGCCGGTACGATAGGGACGGGGATCACGCGCATCTTCATCAATCTGTGCTCCGGTTTGTGCATCAATTGGAATCGGTCGCTTAACATAGGCGATACCGGAGTCCTGTATAATAGGATCAACCGACTCTCCTGATGCTCCGTCTTCTCCGCCCCCCCCACATGCCTGCAACAACGCAAATGAGCATATAAACAGGCTGGATTTTATCAGCACGCGCGTTGACCTTGCAGCAAACAAGCTATCAGGGAAAAGATCTATTACTTTCTTCATAGGTTACATCCATCTCAATACGCGGATTGTATCAACGATGCCTCATTGATAACGAACATGCTAATTACAGTTCATTCTGCGCATTTATTTTTTGAACCGGCACACGGTTTAGATTATCTCTCAGAATGGTTTTTCAATTCTGTGGCTGTGGTCACGAAATGTCCAAGTATTTGCAAGTAGTATTATGGACAGGTTCCAGAAACTTCGTATATACGGGGACAAATGAAATGGTCGATAAGAAAAATAGACAATATAACAGCCTGTTCATACTTATAGGTGTGACCCTGTTGTGCTTTGCTCAGATTAACAGCCTGCAAGCCGGCCCCCGTGAACAGGCTCGCCGTCTGCACGATCGCCTGGCCGGTGTGCCGCCCACGGATGCCGTACTCACTCAGATGACCACCAGCATATCCGGTGGAGACTTCACTGCCGCCGCCAATATGGCCATGGACAACCGCAATTTTTATAATGTCACCCTGAAAAACTTCATCACTCCCTGGACCAATGAAGATCAAACCGTCTTTGCCGCCCTGAATGACTACAGCGCTACCGTCATTGGCATGGTGCGTGACGATAAAGATTTTCGTGAAATTCTTTATGGCGATATCATCTACACTGCTAGCGGTGATAACGCTCCCAGCCTCACGGCGTATTCAAATAGCAACAACCAGCACTACATCGAGATAGAAGCTCAGGGCCTGGATCTTAGCGATAGCACCATACTCAAAGAACAGGTTCAATCTGACATCACCAGCCTCCCAGCCGATGCCACCGCCGGCATCATCACCACTCGCGCGGCGGCGGCTGCCTTTTTTGTCGATGGCACCAACCGCGCCATGTTCCGCTTCACCTTATTGAATCATCTTTGTGTGGATATGGAACAAATCAAGGACAACACCCGCGCCACCGATCGCATCCGGCAGGATGTCAGTCGTAGCCCCGGCGGTGACAGTCGCATCTATATTAATGCCTGTAGTGGCTGTCATACCGGCATGGACCCACTAATGCAGGCCTATGCCTATTACGATTTTGTCAACAATGCACTCGAATATAATACCGGCATTGATGCGGAAACCGGCAGCCGGGTGCAGCCCAAATTCCTGCAAAACGCCACCGTCTTCCCTAATGGCTTCATCACCCCCGACGATAGCTGGGATAATTACTGGCGCGAAGGCCCCAACTCGGTACTCGGCTGGGACACAAGCCTGCCTGACAGTGGTGCCGGTGCCAAATCAATGGGGCAGGAACTCGCCAGCACTGAAGCCTTTGCCAGCTGTCAGGTCAAAAAAGTCTTCCGTACCGTGTGCCTGAGTGAACCCACGGGCGCGCAAATCACCAGTATGACCAATAAATTCAAAGGCAATGGCTATCAGCTCAAATCCGTATTCGCCGATGCAGCTTACGAATGCCGGGGGCAATAAACATGAATATACTCACGCTTACGCCTATCAAGACAGAAAACATCCTTGTTTCGAGTTCATCCCTGTTTAAGGCCGGACTATTACTACTTACAGCAGGTGCCCTGCATGCCTGTGGTGGCGGTGCTGAAACCGAATCCACCCCCAACCTGACGGTCACCTCTACCGAATACACTGGCCCGGCTCCGGCAACGGCGGATACCCAGTCTTTCCGTCTAACCCTCTGGGAGGGCGTTAAAGGGAGTAATCGCTGTGGCAAATGTCATAATCAGAGCACCGGTCAAAGACCCACCTTTGCCCGCACCGATGATGTCAATCTGGCCTACCGTGAAGCGTTTACCACCAATACTGCAGGAGTCAGCTACGTCAACCTGCTGGATCCCTCGGCCTCGCGTCTGATCACCAAGATAGCCGGAGGAGGACATTACTGCTGGGATACGAATGATCAGGTCTGCGCCGACACCATCATCGCCTACATCAATAACTGGATTGGCAGCGTCAGCACCGCCCCGCGCAAAATTGAACTCAAAGCCCCGGTTCCTAATCAGCTGGAACCCGGCAGCAGCAAAACTTTCCTCGCCGACAGCAGCTCATTCGGCAGCATCCATACCCTGCTGGTCACACGCTGCAGTAGTTGTCATACCGAATCTGCCACCACCCCTACGGCTCCCTTTTTCGCCAACAGCGACATCGATCTGGCGCTGGCCGCAGTAAAAAGCAAAATAGATCTGGACAATCCATCCAACTCACGGCTGGTGATTCGCCTGCGCGATGAATTCCACAACTGCTGGAGTAATTGCAGCAGCAACGCCAGCGAAATACAAACCGCCATTAGCAACTACGCCGATCCCATTACCCCGACCGAAGTAGACAGTGATTTGGTCCCCAGTCGCGCCCTGCGTATGGAGCACGGTATTGTGGCCAGTGGCGGCCAGCGGCATGAATCCAACATCATTGCCCTGTATGAATTTCAAAATATCGGTGCGAATACCATTGCTTACGATACCAGTGGGGTGGAGCCGGCACTGAATCTAAGTATCTCCGGTGAGGTCAACTGGCTGAGTAATTACGGTATCGAAATCGTCAACGGTAAGGCCCAGGGCAAAACCGATACCAGTAAGAAACTACACAACCTTATTCGTGCCACCGGTGAATACACCATTGAAGCCTGGCTTGTCCCGGCCAATGTGACTCAGGAAGGCCCGGCTCGCATCATTAGCTATTCCGCCGGTAACGATGCGCGTAACTTTACCCTTGGCCAGACTCTGTACAATTACAATTATCTGCACCGCAGTACTACCACCGATCTCAACGGCAGCCCGGATCTCTCCACCAATGATGATGACGAGCGCCTGCAGGCCACCCTGCAGCATGTGGTTATTACCTATGATTCCTTGAGCAGCAGCAATGCTCGCCGCATCTACATTAATGCGGAATACACCGGGGATGCCGATCCTGCCTCGGCCGGTAGCATTGAAGACTGGGATGACAGTTACGCATTCATTCTCGGCAACGAGGCCTCCAATGATCAACAATGGCAAGGGCGCATTCGCATGGTGGCGATTCACAACCGCGCCCTCACCCAGGCTCAAATCCAGCGCAATTTTGATGCCGGGGTGGGCCAGATACTCTATATGCTATTCAATATCAGTCATCTGATCGATGTGCCGCAAAGCTACATCATGTTTGAAATGTCCCAGTTTGATGATTACAGCTATATGCTCGCCAAACCGACCTATGTCACTCTCGGCGATGACCGTCCCGGCAATATCCAGATCAAGGGGATTCGTCTGGGTATAAACGGCACCGAAGCCGATGTGGGTCAGGCCTGGGTGAATGTCGACAGCACACTAACCGCCTCCAGCTACACGGAAAGCGGTCAGCAACTCTCCACCATGGGCACCATTTTCCCTCTGGAAAAAGGCAAGGACAGTGATGAGTTTTTCCTCACCTTCGACATCATCGGCAGCAACACCAATGCCATGAGTCGTGGCGGCAACTTCAGCCCGGCCGCCATCCCGGCCCCGGCCCCGGCTTCGGACATCGGCCTGCGAACTTTTGAGGAAATCAACAATAGCATGGCGGAAGTCACTGGAGTCACGGTACAAAGCCACACCTATACCGATGGCAGCAGCACCACGACCTTCGACAAAGTGAAACAACAACTACCTAGTGTAGAGAACATCGAAGGCTTTGTTTCCGCTCATCAGGTTGCGATTACCCAGCTGGCCTTTGATTATTGCAATACCATGATTGAAGACAGTGCCTTACGCAGCGCCTTCTTTGGCAACGGCTTTGACTTCAATGCCAACGTCGCCACTGCCTTTGCTAATAAACCCACCACCATCAATGCGCTGGCCACCAGCCTGTACAGCAAAATGGTAGGCAGTAATATTGGGACCGGGCCAACCTACACTGAAGTCCGCACAGAATTAAGCAGCGACATCGATGCTGACAGTGATACTAAGGGCGATGGTCTGTTCGAACAGCTTGCTGCAGATTGCCCGGCTGTAACCAATTGCACCGACGCGGCTCGCACTCGCACCATCGTAAAAAGCATGTGTACTGCCGTACTCGGCAGTGCCGCCATGTTGATTCAATAGAGGACGTATTTTATGGCTAAGAAATCAAAACACCCCACTAACGACGGCCCCTATTACCACCGTGATCACAAACGCCCAGTAACCCGGCGCGACTTTCTCGGTCAGGGCTTCCTCGCCGGTTCCGGACTGGTGCTGGGCAGCAGCCCGCTACTGAGTCTGTTTGCCAGCCCCGGTGTCGCCAATGCCACCCTATCCAGCGATATGCAGGCACTGCAAGCCGCCTGCGGCATTACCTCGGTGGGTGCCGGAAAGGTTCCCTTTATCTGCTTTGATCTGGCTGGCGGCGCGAATATTTCCGGCTCCAACGTACTGGTTGGCGGCCGTGGCGGACAACTGGACTTTCTCTCCACTGCGGGTTACAGCAAGCTCGGCCTGCCTGGGGATATGCTGCCTTCCGCCAGTCAGGGTAATTTCATCGACACTAGCATGGGCCTGGCCTTTCATTCCGACAGTGCTTTTTTGCGTGGTATTCAGGCGCGCGCCACGACCAGCACACTAGCCAATACCAATGGTGCGATCATCCCGGCACGCTCGGGTAACGACACCGCGAACAATCCCCACAACCCGATGTATGGCATTTATAAAGCCGGGGCGCGCGGCGAGTTGCTAGATCTTATTGGCTCACGTAATTCAGAATCCGGCGGTAACTCCGTTGCCCCTCCCACCATGATCGATGTCGAGGCCCGGCCTACCAAGGTGGATCGGCCCAGTGATGTACAGGGCATGGTCGATACCGGTAGCCTTGTAGACGCAAACACCAAAGACAGCACCGATGCAGTAAAAGTCATGGAGTCAGTCACCCGCCTCAGTCGTAAAAAACTCGACAAGGTCAGCACCGGGCTGAGCACCGATGCGGCCATCAAAGACAAGATTGAATGCGCCTACGTAAAAAGCGCCGGACTGGTGGATCGCTACGGTGATCCTGCTACCCTCGATCCCACACCAGCAGGTGACACCGACATAGCCGCCATCTTCCCGGACTTCGATACCGCTACCAACCGTGATCGGGGTGAATTCCGAAAAACTGCCTCGATAATGAAACTCGTCGTCAACGGCTATGCCGGAGCCGGCACCATACAGATGGGCGGTTTCGACTACCATACTGGCGACCGCGAAGCTGGAGAGAACCGAGACTTCCGTGCCGGGCAGTGCATGGGAGCCTGCCTGGAATATGCTGCAAGCGTCGGCCAGCCATTAATGCTCTATGTCTTCAGTGATGGCTCCGTTTCCAGCAATGGCACGCTGGATAATACCCCACGAGTTGATGGCGTTACTGAGGGCGGGGGCGGCAAAGGTGTCTGGACCGGCGACAACGGTTCCACTGCCGCCTCGTTCTTCCTGGTGTATAACCCCGGTGGCCGCCCTGCTCTACGTAATACCGCCGGTGACTCCGCCGTGCATCAGCAGATCGGCTACATGGACTCCGGTGCCTCCACCATCACCTCCTCCAGCCCGGCGGCCAATAACGTCAACCTGCTGGTGGAAATGATCGTGCTCAACTACATGGCACTGCACAGTGAACAGGGTAATTTTTCCACCCTCTTCCCCAACCACGGGCTGGGCAGCGATCTGGATAAATACATGGCCTTTAATAGCATTGTCTGATTTATTCCAGGTACGCAGCGACCATGTACGGCTAAAATCATCCAAAGGCACTGAGGCAGGAAAAATCCGCCCGTGCCTTGTGCTGCAAAGTGATTTGCTGAATGAAGCCAATCATCCGAGTACAACGGTATTGCCATTAACGACACAGTTAATTGATGATGCTGAACCTTTGCGCTACCGCATTAAGTCACGCGATAAACTGAAATCTGATTCCGATATTATGCTAGATCAAACAAGAACCATTGATAATCGCCGAATGACAGCGGCAGTGCTCACAACACTCAGCAGCGCAGAAATAATTGAAGTAGATATATTATGGCAAACCGTTTTAGGACTTGAATAAATGGTTAATCATTGTCGGTTCGCCCTTTACCCTTCGGGTACAGGTACAACAAACAAATATGGCTGAAGCTAAAGCCTACAGGTAAGTTGTTATCATCTGCTTTTCAACGCAAACTCGCTTTATGATGCTCACTGCCCGACTCTTTCTATTCACCCTCTGTTTTTTATTCGCAACACTCAGCCATGCACAAAAGCCTCAACCTGACTGGCAAATAATCGAAAATTACGACGATATTCTGGTCTACAGCGCGGCGGTAAGCGGCTCAAAGATCATCAAGGTCAAAACCAAAGTCACGATCGCCGCCTCACTGGAATCCATTCGCCTGATTCTGGACGATGCGCCTCGTCGTCATCAATGGGTTCCTCATCTCGGCCATTCCAAAGTATTGCAGCAACTATCAAACACCGAACGGCTGGAATACAGCCACTTCATCGCCCCCTGGCCGGCCTCAGATCGGGACTTTGTGTATCGCATTCACCTGCAACAACAAAGTGACAGGCAACTTATTTTTCAGATGCGTTCTGAAGTTAATGCGTTAATGCCAGAACAGACAGGTATCATCCGCGCCGAACTGGTCGAAAGCGTATACACCATGACCGCTCTGAGCCCGGAGCTGACCCAGGTCGAACTCATTTTTCACGCCGATCCCAAAGGCTGGCTGCCAATCTGGATCATCAACATCATTCAGCGTCATCTACCCTTTATGATGTTAAAAAATCTGCGCGCACGGGCTGAGGGACGAGAGCTGTGGTAAATTAACACTATGTACTCACGCATTTGCCGCCTCCCCCTGTTACTAATACTCATCAACCTACTGCTGCCTACTCCCCTCATGGCACAGTGGTTCGAGGATGAGCAGGCCATCATGGGTACGCCGATACGGGTCGAACTGTGGTCTGACGATGCGTCAGAGGCCAAAGCCGCCATCAAGGCAGTAATGAGCGAAATGCAGCGCATCGATGCCCTCATGAGCCCGTTCAAGGACAATAGTGAGTTAGCGCGTATTAACCGGCAAGCCGGTGATACCCCTGTTATTCTTAGCAAAGAATTGTTTCAACTCATCCTGCGGGCAGAAACTGTTTCCGAGATGACCGGGGGCGTATTTGATCTCAGTTTTGCCAGCGTCGGCTATCTCTATGATTACCGCAAAGGCATCCACCCTTCGACAAAGGAAATAAAAGCACAGCTCCCTGCCGTCAATTACCGCGCCATTAAACTGGATAGCAAAACCCGCAGCATATTTTTCAGCCTGCCCGGCATGCGTATCGATCTGGGTGGCATAGCCAAAGGCTATGCCGTAGACAAAGCCGCTCACCTGCTGCGACAGCGCGGGATTCAACATGCCTTAGTCAGCGCCGGCGGTGATAGCCGCCTGCTCGGTGATCGGCATGGCCGCCCCTGGATGATTGGCATCCGCCACCCGCGCGACACGCCAAAGAAAACTACGGCCGAAAAAGCCCGTACCAGCCCCGTGGTGCTACCACTGTCGAATATCGCCATTTCCACTTCCGGCGATTACGAGCGTTTCTTCATTCGAGACGGTGTGCGCTATCACCACATCATTAATACCAAAACCGGCCGCGCTGCCCGTGCCAGTCAAAGCGCCACCGTCATCGGCCCCGATGCCACCCTCACCGATGCGCTTTCCACCAGTGTTTTCATCCTCGGTGCAAAAAAGGGAATTGCGCTAATTAATCGTCTGCCCGGGTTCGATGCTGTGGTTATTGATAGCCACGGCCAGTTACATTACTCGGATGGGCTGATGCCCCCGCAGAAGTAAGAATGGAAGCAAATAATCCAGACGGCTTGGGTATTTTGTGACCGTTTCTACAGCATCTTTTAGCAACTGCCGCTAAAGTTACAAAAGCAGATAAATCTTATAATCCTGACAAGCGGCTATCCATATTCACCACTTCGGGCTATGTTAAAAAACCCCCTTCCTGTAAAATGGATTCTTAACATAAACTCAGGGGTTTATGTGACACTTTACAGGCAGGCCATGAACAACGGCGATAACAACATCGATAACACACCATGATAAAATTTATTTTCATATTGTTTACTCTGCTGCTATCCACGACCGCTCTACAGGCGGCAGAAAAAACAGCGGCAACTAAAACCGCCAGCACACCGATCCCCGCTAAAAAACAATCACTGGAAAGCCGGGTTCAGGATCTGAAAAAACAGGTGTTAGAACTTAATCGCGATCTATTCCAGCTCGAAGAAGAATTACTGTTTCCCGCCAATACCCAGTTCACCGTTTTCCTTTCTTTCGACATTGGTGATTACTTCAATCTCGATGCAGTACAAATAAAACTTAATGACAAGGTAGTTGCCAACCACCTGTACACTGAACGTGAAATCAATGCACTCAAACGCGGCGGGACTCAACGGCTTTATCTGGGCAACCTACGTTCGGGTGAACATGAACTGGTGGCTTTTTTTACCGGCAAGGGCCCGAAGGGACGAGACTACCGCCGAGGCAGCAGCATCAAGCTTAAAAAAGGCAATGAGCCTCAATACGTCGAGTTACAAATTACGGACAATACCCGCCAGCAACAACCTGAATTTAAAATTAAAGTCTGGGATTAATCCGGCACGATGTTAATTGCCCTGAACACTCGAAAACCAACACACTCAACCATCACCTCAATCAGCCTGTTGCTGATCCTGTTGCTGTCCGGTTTATCTATTCGTCCTTTATCTGCTGAAGTCAGTGAAAATGAAGTCATTCGTGATCTGCGTTACGGCGAAGCGCTTTATTATTTTTATCAGGAAAAATATTTTACCGCCATCACCCGTTTGATGCGGGCCAGAAAATATGCGCCGATTCAACAGCATGGTGACATGCCTGAAATTCTACTGGGCGGGCTTTATCAAAGCTACGGCCTACGGGATGAATCACGACATATTTTCACCGAGCTATTAACTAACGATATTGATTACCAAACCCGCGATCAAGCCTGGTACTACCTGGGCAAATCCTACTATCAACATGGCGAGTATGACAAAGCCAGTCACGCGCTAAACCAGATCACCACCACCCTGCCGGCCATCCGCAATGAAGAGCGATTTAATCTGCTGGCGAATATTTATCAGCATCAGGGCAAGCCCGAAAAAGCCGTCGAGATACTGGAAGATCTGGACAGTGATTCAGTCTGGAAACACTATGCCCAGTTTAATCTTGGCGTTGCCCTGATTAAATCCGGCCAGCCGGAAGACGGACAGGATCTACTCGAAGACAGTGGCAACATCCAGTCCCACGATGACGAACATGCCGGTTTAAAAGATCGCGCCAATCTCGCGCTGGGATTTTCCTACATTCAGCAACAGGACAGTAAGGCGGCGATTAAATATCTTAAGGAAATACGACTAGTAGGCCCTTTCTCCAACAAGGCTCTACTCGGGTTGGGCTGGGCCTACAATATAGCCGGCGATCACCGTCGAGCACTTTCCGCCTGGCGCGAACTGGCCAAACGTGATGCCATTGATCCAGCGGTTCAGGAGGCTCTGTTAGCCATTCCCTATTCCACCGATACGGTGGGAGCACCAGGACGGGCACTGGAGGAATACGAGGAAGCAATCAAGATTTATACGCAGCAACAACAACGCCTAAAGCAAGTTATCAAGCTTGTTAAACAAGGCGAGATTGAAAAAATACTGCGCACCGATACCCGTGATCTTGAAATCATCACCCCGCTGGAAATTAAGCAGGCCAGTTCAGCTCAATCGCTTCCTTACCTCAGTCATTTGCTTGCCAGCTACGAGTTTCAGGTGGCCTATAAAAATTACCGTGATCTGTTTTATCTGCGCCATGTTTTAGCCGACTGGCAGGAACAGATACCTACGCTGCAAACAATGTTAACCGAGCGTAAAAAAGCCTGGCAGAAAAAATTGAATCATATTAGCACCGATCCACGCTTACACAAGATCAATCAGCACACCCGGCTACAAAAACAGTTAAATGCAGAGTTCCAGCACATTTATAAAAAACAGGATGCACTTGCCCTCGCCTCAACCACTGAACAGGAACAGCTGGCCTTACTGCAATCTATTAAAAAACAAATTGTTCGCTTACAGACCGAAGAAAGTCTGGAAAAGGAAATGCAGGACAAGCTGGAAAAATACCGGCTTTACTACGGCATGCTTTACTGGAAGATCAGCACTGACTTTGCGCCACGCTCATGGCGGATCAAAAAAGAACTCAAACAGCTGGATGCCAGCCTGAAGACTACGTTTGAAACTCGTGATTCACTAACCCGCAGCTGGAAGAAAGGGCCGAAAAATTTCCGCGGTTATGCCCATCAACTAAAAAGCCGTCAACGCAAAATAAAACATTTAAATGTCCGCCTTGATGCACTCCTGCGCGCTCAGGCTCATCATCTACAAAAACTTGCATTGGCAAAGCTTGAACAGCGTCAACAACAGCTCAGCAATTATCAGGTTCGCGCGCAATATAATATTTCTCTGTTACTGGATAAACTTTCCACTAATAATTATCAATTCAAGGAAGCGGAAGAATGAACCGGTCGCCGCTGCTATTCCTGTTACCACTATTCATACTTGCGGCCTGCTCCTCCGGCCCGGCCACCATTGACTCGCTCTCCGATACCCCGGTGGCGGTCACACCCAAACCGGATATCAACATTACCCGCGCTCAGGCCATTGCTCACTACCGCCGTTTTATTGAACTCGCCCCCGATAGCCCCATGTACCCGCAGGCATTAAGGCGACTGGCCGAACTTGAAATCCTCAATGCCGAGGATGCCAATACTTCAGGACAGAAAGCCGATATCAAAAATGCCCGCCTACAGGCAGACAATGCCATCCAGCTCTATGCCACCTATCTGAGCACCTACCCGGACGATCCTGAAAATGATCGCATTCTTTACCAACAGGCCAAAGCCTATGAATTGCGCGGGGAAATAAGCAAAGCCCTTACTGCACTGAAGCTGCTCAGCGAAAAATACCCCGATAGCCGCTTTGTCGATGAAGCCAGTTTTCGCCGGGGTGAAATTCTCTTTACCCAGCGACGCTATGCAGAAGCTGAACAGGCCTTTCACTTAATCGGCATTCATCCAGCCTCACCCTACCGGGAAAAAGCACTGTATAAATATGCCTGGACCCTGTTCAAACAAAGCCGCTACGATGAGGCTCTGAATGCCTTTTTTAAATTACTGGACTATCAACAGCAATACGGCATGCTCAATGCGATGGACTTTGCAGATAAAGTTTCCAGTACCGAACGAGCCTTGATGGAAGATGCCATGCGGGCTATTTCACTAGCCGTCTCCTATAAAGAAGGTACAAAAACGCTTAATATCTACCTCTCCCGGCATCAGGCACAGCAATATGAAGCACTCTTATACAATAGTCTGGCTAAACTTTATTTAAGCAAAGAGCGGTACACCGATGCCGCCGACACCTTTCTTGCTTTTATCGAACGGCATCCGAATAATATACATGCACCACAATTTCACCAACAGGCCATTGCTGCCTACCAGGCCGCACAACTGCCACATCAGGTATTGCCAGCCAAAGCCGACTTTGTTAAACGCTATGATCGCTACAGCCGTTTCTGGATGGTTCAAGATGAGGAAGTACGCAATAAAATTTCGCCTCTGGTCAACCAGCACCTACGCGATCTTGCCAGCTATTATCACGCCGCTGCGCGCAAACAGAAGAAAAAGGAATACTATCAAAAAGCCGCGTACTGGTATGATTATTATCTCAGAAGCTTCCCGGATGCGGAAAATACTGTAGCAGTTAATTTCCTGCTGGCCGAAGTTTTATATGAGGGTAAAAACTATAGCCGTGCCATCACCGAGTTTGAACGTACTGCCTATGAATACCCCTATAACAAAAAAAGTGCGGAAGCCGCTTATGCCGCCTTACTCATTTATCCACGGGTAGAAAAAAAACTGGATAAAAGTCAGCGCCCGGCATGGCAACAAAAAGATATTAGCAGTGCCCTGCGTTTCAGTGATTACTTTGCCAAAGACACACGCGCCATCAGCGTACTCGCCAAAACCGCTGAAAAACTCTATGCCAGGGGAGATTATCCGCGTGCACGGGATACCGCCCGAACCTTAACCCAGCGCCTCACCGTCAACAATAAAACCAGCTTACATCGCACCGCCTGGATCGTGCTGGGCCATGCCAGCTTTGAGCTAGGTGATTTTAAAGAAGCTGAAACCGCCTACATCCATGCGCTCGAACACATCAACACGAAAGACAAAAAGAAAACAGTTAAAACTCAGCGGAAAGACATTCAGGAGCGTCTCGCAGCCAGTATTTATAAACAGGGTGAAGCCGCACAAAAACAGGGAAATATTGACCTGGCTATTTTCCATTTCTCCCGCATAAAGAGCGTGGCCCCAACTTCAAAAATACGCTTAACCGCCGACTATGATGCCGCCTCTCTGCTTATCCAGTCGAAGAAAATTGCCGATGCCCAACCGATGCTGGAAAATCTACGCCGCAGCTATCCAAAACAGAGCTCACTTCAAGCTGGCATTACCGCCAAACTTGCTTTTATTTACTCACAAACAGGGCAGTCACTAAAAGCCGCACGCGAACTTGAAACCCTTGCCTTCAGCAAGACCGCAACAAACAGTACAAAAGAAAAGCGGGAAATGCTGCTGCAATCCGCCGAGCTTTATTCCACTGCCGGACATAAAAAAGATGCTGCACGACTGCACAAACAATATGTTCAACTTTACCCGCAGCCCTTTGGCGAAGCAATTGAAGCACGCCAAAGTCTGGCAGAGTATTACCAGGCACAGAAAAATTACAAAGCGACCTATTTCTGGATGAATGAAATTATCAAGGCCGATAGCCGAGCCGGCAAACAACGCAATGATCGCAGTCGCTATCTTGCCGCCAATGCAACCCTGCAACTGGCCGCACCTTCCCGTCTTGCTTATCAGCGTGTTCGTTTAACGGTGCCGTTAAAAAAGAGTCTGAAGAAGAAAAAGAAGTTAATGAAAAAATCGCTCAAAGTTTATCAACGAGCATTGAATTATAAAGTTGCTGAAGTCAGCACTCAGGCAAGCTATCAGATAGCCGAAATATATAATAATTTTTCCCGTGCATTGATGAAATCTCAGCGACCCAAAGGTCTGTCCGCTGACGCACTGGAACAATACGATATTCTGCTCGAAGAGCAGGCTTTCCCGTTTGAGGAAAAAGCTATCGACATCCATCAGGCTAACCTTAAAAACATGCATCAGGGTATTTATGATGACTGGGTTAAAAAGAGTCTGAAACAACTGCAAAAACTACAACCTGTGCGCTATGCCAAAACAGAGAAAATAGACAGCCATGTATCCAGTCTTTACTAAAATAAATAAGATCGGTTTAAACAAGACTGGCTTCCTCGCCCTGCTACTGGCATTACTACTACCTGCCTGCAGTACGATGCCGGGAGCGGGAGCGAACAAATCGCTATCAAAACAGGAGCGGGCACACGAAAATAAAATCAAACGTGAATTTCAGCAAGCCCTGATTCTTATGCAAAAAAATGAGTTGTCAGCCGCAGCAGAAAAATTTCACGACATCATCGAACGCTATCCACAAATGGCCGGGGCATGGGCAAACCTGGGCCGTATTCATATCAAATCCCGCGAGTGGGAAAAAGCACGTGAAGCCCTGCAGCAAGCTATCACGCTGAATCCAAAACAGGCTCCTGCCTATAATTACCTGGGCGTAGTCGAGCGCAACCTTGGTCAGTTTAAAGCCTCCGAAGACGCCTACAAGCAGGCGCTTGAAAACGATCCCGGCTATGCTATTGCCTGGTTGAATCTCGGTATCCTTTACGATATTTACATGGACAAACCCGCACTGGCACTGCCGCAATACGAGCAATATCAGAAACTAACGAAAAACACAGATAAAAAAGTCTATAAATGGATTGTCGAACTGAAACGTCGAATTCCAAAACAATCCCAATTAATCAATATTCAGGGAGACCGACTCAATGGCTAACATCCTGACCCACTTGAAAAATAAAATACCAATGGGGCTGATATTAATATCTGCCGCCAGCTTTTCACAGGCTGAAACTCGCATGGAAATGCAGGGCACTTCGGTTATTGGCAACCAGGAACTGCCCAAAATTCTTTATGTTGTACCCTGGAAAAAATCCGGTCTGCCGGATATGCGCCGCCCGCCAATATCCCAACTAGTGAATGAGGTTCTGGCACCATTAGATCGTGAAGAATTTCGTCGCGAAATATACTATCATCGGGTGTTTTTTGAGAACCAGTAGTAATATCGAGGAATTAGATACCATCTGGTTCCGGAAGCTGCATTAAAATCAGCTATAAATGCATGGGCAGCGTTTTAGCGTTAGCAAATATTTGAAGAGGAGATGGGAATGTACGCAAGTGTTGTAGGTTTTTTTCAGGAGGGCGGTACTTTCATGTATCCCATCATGGTCGTGCTGGCCATTGGTATAGCCATCACCATTGAACGTTATATTTATATCACCGCCGCCAAACGCAGTAATAGCAAACTACTCAATAAAGTCCTGCCAATGCTGCAAAACGGGGATTTCAAACAGGCCTATAATCTTTCCAGCAAATCCAGCAATGCCATTAGCCGCATGCTCTCACAGGGGCTGGCACGTTTTAACACCGCCAATAACCGTGACGACATTGAAACCGCGATGGAAGAAAGTATGCTCGAAGCCATTCCCCGGCTTGAACGGCGCACGCATTATCTGGCCATGCTTGCCAACATCGCCACCTTGCTCGGTCTGCTCGGTACCATTATCGGCCTGATTAAAGCCTTCACCGCCGTTGCCGCCGTTGATCCTTCTTTGAAAGCGGAAATTCTCTCCACCAGTATTTCCGTGGCCATGAACACCACCGCCTTCGGCCTGATGGTTGCCATTCCCATGTTGCTATTCTTCACCGTGTTACAGACTAAAACAACGCAGGTGGTAGACAGCCTGGAAATGGCGACGGTCAAATTTACCAACCTGATGATGCAGCGCAAAAACATCGCTGACGCATGAGCCGTATCCGCCACCGCCACCGGCGCAAGCCCGCCAGCGTCGAACTGAACATCACCGCCTTCATGAATTTGATGGTGGTGCTGGTTCCGTTTCTGCTGATGACCGCCGTCTTTTCACACCTGACGATTCTCGAATTGAATTTGCCTGATGGTACCAGCAAGGCAGGCAATGATAATCCGGGCTTTCAGATCCAGATCATTATCAATAAAAATTCATTGCTGGTGGCCGACAGCAAGGGTGGGCTCATTAAGCGTATTCCGGTCACCGATAAATCCGACAAGCCCTACTTTGTCCTGCGTGAAACGCTTAAGCAAATCAAAGCTCGGCTGCCGGATAAAACCGATGCCACCATTCTCTCTCAGGCGGATACCCCCTATGACACCCTGGTAAAAGTCATGGACACCGTGCGTATCTATCCCGCACAGGTCGACGGGCAAATGGTGAATGCCGAACTGTTTCCTGATATTTCCATTGGCGATGCACCGAAGCTGAAGTAACGAGTCAACGCATGAATAATTCCCGCCGCATCAAACGCATTATCCGTCACCATAAACGTAGCGAGGACAGCAATGCCTCGTTGAACATGGTTTCATTGATGGATATTTTTACCATTCTGGTTTTTTTCCTGCTGGTAACCTCAAGCGATTCGGAAGTTCTGCCCACGCCCAAGGCCGTAAACCTGCCGGAATCCAGCGCTGAAAAGATGCCAAAAGAAACTCTGGTGATCATGGTCAATGGCATCGATATTCGTATCCATGATAAGCATATTGCCCTGGTCGATCAGGTCATGGCGAATAAAAAAACCACCATTCCCGCACTACAACAGGCGCTCAATGACTACCGCAAAGGCGTGGCCTCACGGCAGGTTAAGATCAATCGCAAAGCCGTCACCATCATGGGTGACAAAGATATTCCCTATAAGCTATTGAAAAAGATCATGCTCACCTGTGCAAGCAGCAAGTTCACCCATATTTCACTGGCGGTGAGTAAAAAATCGGCTGAGGGCACATAAACGTGGTTCTGATCAACGCTTATCCTCACACCCCGCTGCTACCCTGGACCGAAACCAGGCATGATCGGCGCTTTCGCCAGATTCTGATCATCTGCCTGCTGCTCTCTGCCGTACTTGGCAGCGTGGTCTCATACCTGCCAAAACCTGAAATTCAGCAACAGGAACTCAAACAGATCTCGCCGCGCCTGGCCAAACTAATCATGCAAAAGAAACAGGAACCTAAACCCAAACCCGTCATTCCTGAGATTAAAAAAGTCGAGAAGAAAAAACCGGTCGAAAAAAAGAAACCCAAACAGAAGAAGAAAAAGATCGAACAGAAAAAAGCCGTCGATAAAACCGCTAAGGCGCGTAAAAAAGCTCAGAGCAGTGGTCTACTCGCCATGCAGGACGAGCTGGCTGATCTGCGTGACAGCTTCGACATTGCCGCCATGCAGAGTTTAACTCCCCAGCAGAATAAGGGTAAAACCCGTGCTCAGCCACAGGCGGCGGCCGTTCTCTCTGCAGCGGCAGGCAAAGGCAGCAGCGGTATTAACACCCGCAACCTCAGTCGCAGTACTGGTGGGCAGGCACTGGTCAGCCGCAGCAGTAGTAAGGTGGAAAGCAAGCTTGAAAAAAGCGTCCAGACCCCGAAAGCTCGGGCCGGATACAAAAGTGCCCGCAGTCAGGAAGAAATCGAGCTGGTCTTTCAGAAAAACAAAGGCGCAATTTATAGCCTTTATAATCGCGCATTGCGCCGCGATCCCACCCTACAGGGCAAGGTACTGCTGGAGCTCACCATTGCCCCCAGTGGTGAAGTAACCCGCGCCCGTATACTCAGCAGCGATCTGAATGCACCCAAACTGGAAAAACGTCTGCTCAGTCGAATCAGATTATTCCGCTTCGCCGCCCGGGATGTGGACACGGTCACCTTGACTTATCCCATTGATTTCCTACCCTCCTGAGCACCTGTAGGTTCAATTTCAATCGAACAGGTGTGAGAGATGACGCTGGGGGAACTTCAAGCTTGTGCGGCTGAAGCCGTATCGACAGGATTTTCGCTACAAACAGCGAAGAGTTAACGAGAATTCACATTAAAATATAATGGTTTTCTGATGCCGTTATTTGGCACAGGTCACAAATCCTATAATTTCAGATAGCTAGCGGTTCAGAGAGTTCGATGATGTGAGTGAATTCACACCTCGGCCATACAACATCGGCTAATATTTAACCTGTCAGAACAAATAGCTCAGAAAAACTTTGAAATTTTAAAGTTCTAGCACAGATATCCGCTTATACAGTGTCAGACTCCGGTTTGATCATTGAACCACCACCAAATAGTAGAAGAACGCAGCCCCATGGCCAAAAGTAAAATTATTCTCGATAAAAAACTACTGAGAACGCTGGATCCCATGCATGAGATGGGCTTCGATAAACTCGATGAGCTGGTCAATAAATCCCAGATCGAAGAACTGCCAGCCGGCTACATGTTGTTTAAACAGGGTGAACGGGATAAACGCACCCGCTTCCTGCTCGCCGGTCAGGTTGAGCTCAGCAGCATTGGTGATAATAAGGCCAAGCTGATCCGGGCCAAATCCCTGGAAGCTAAAAAATCCCTCGCCGATGAAATACCGCGCAGCCACACCTGCCGCACGAAAACCGAAGCCACCATCCTCACCATCGATTCCGACTTGCTAGAAATTCTGGTTGATGAAAACCCCTCCGGGCTCTACGAAGTGGATGAACTTGACAGTGATGACAGCAGTTACTGGATGATGCGCTTCCTGCAATCCCGCGCCTTCCTCAATCTGCCCACGGAAAATATTCAGGCCCTGCTCATGGCCCTGGAAGAAATGCCGGTGGAAAAAAATCAGATCATTATCAGCCAGGGCAAAAACGATAATTATTATTACATCGTGCAAAAAGGTAAATGTTCGGTCAGCCGTCGTCCGGCTCCCCGGGCTGCCGAGATGCAACTGGCTATTCTCTCCGAAGGCGATGGCTTCGGAGAAGAAGCACTGATCACTAACGGCATGCGTAATGCCAGCATCACCATGCTGGAAAGCGGTACGCTCATGCGCCTGAAGAAAGAAGATTTTCTACAGCATCTTGCTAACCCACTGATTGAGTACACCGATGAAAAAGATGTGCTGGCCGAAGTTAGCAAAGGCAGCCTGCTCATTGACGTGCGCAGTAACGATGAATATCAGGCCAACCGGGTCGAAGGTTCGGTCAATATTCCACTCTCCATGCTACGTTTGAAACTGGAAGGCATGAACGACAGCCGGAATTACATTCTCTGTTGTGCCGATGGTACCCGTAGTGCGGCAGCAGCCTTCCTGCTTACCCAACATGGTCTCACCTGTCATGTACTTCGCGGCGGTCTGGATAAAGCAAATATTAAACTTCCCGAAGCCAACCTCTCGGTCTCAGTCGCACCCAAAGTTGAAACTCAAAAAACCCAGGCTGCCGATCGTAATTTCAAAGCCGCTGAAGAAAAAGCAGAAAAGCTCAAACAACAGGCCGAAAAAGCGCGTGACGAAGCCCGCGAAATTGCTCAACGGGTAGAAAAAGCAGAAGCAACCCGGCGCAAAGCCGCCAAAGAAGTGGAGCGCCAGCAAAAAGAAGAAATTAACCAGCGCGATGCCGCCATCCGTTCGGCCAAAATGCGCATTGAAAGCCAGGCCAACCGAGCACGCGAAGCTGAAGAAAAAGCCGCCAGGCTCAAACTTGAAGCCAAAGCTGTCAGTCTTAAAGCGGAAGAAGAATTACAACGTATTCGAAAGGAAGCGGAATCGGTTAAAAAACGCCAGCAGTCATTGAATGATTCTCTGAAACGTGCCGAGCAAATAACCACAGAAGCTAACAAAGCCGCTCAGGAAGCACGGCTTCAGGCTGAAAAAGAAGCCAATAAAATCCGCCAGGAAGCCGAGCAGGAAGCTCAGCAGTTACGCGACGAAATGGAAGCCACTACCAAAAAAATTCTTGCTGAAACCAAAGCGGCAAGGAAGAAAGAGGAAGCCGAGCGCCAGGCGATGATGGCCACGGTTCGCTTAAAAGAAAAAGAAGCCGACGAAATTCGCAAACAGGCCAAACTCGAAGCACAAAAAATGCGTAAGAAAATGCAAACTGAGCACTCATTATTGCTCGAGCAAGCTGAAAAAGACCGGCAGGAAAAAGACGCTGAACGCCAGACGGCTATTGAACTGGCACGTCGCAAAGCAAGTGAAGCAGAAGAAATTCGTCGTCAGGCCGAGCTGGATGCACAAAAAATGCGTACCAGCCTGTCTGAGCATGAGGCATCATTACTCGCCGCACGTGAAAACAGTGATCGTGAGCGTCAGAAAATGCTGGAAGAAGCACAGCAGCAGGCGCAGAAAGTAATCGAAGAAACCAGTCGTAAAGCCGATGCCGAAGCTGAAGCTATTCGCCGCCGAGCCGAAGAAGAAGCAATAAAATTACAACATGAACTTGAAGAAGCCCGACAAGATCTGGAAGCCTCACGGAACAATATTGCAAAAACAGAAGCACTGCAGCGTGAAACCATGCTGGAAGAATCTCGTAAGCAAGCTGAAGAACTCATTAAACAAAGTGCTCAGCATGCCGAGGCGGAAGCCGAAACCATTCGCAGGCATGCTGAAGAAGAAGCTCAACAGCTTCGGCGTGAACTGGAAGACACGCGCCAGCAGCTTGAATCATCACGCAGCAGTTTTGCGGAAACCGGGCGCATACAGGGTGAAACCCTGCTCGATGAATCTCGCAGGCAAGCCAGGGATTTAATCAAGCAAAGTACACAGGATGCCGAGACCGACGCTGAAAAAATTCGTCAACAGGCACGGGCAGAAGCAGAGCAACTACGCACCGAGCTCGCCCGTGCACGGGCTCAAATTCAGGAAACCATATCACAGGCCAAAAACTCCGGAACTGAAGAGCGCGATACAATTATTGGTGATGCTGAAAAACATGCACGGGAACTCATGCTTGAGGCAAATCGAAAAGCGGAGGAAGAAGCAACACGCATTCGCGTTGCTGCAGAGCAAGAAGCACAACGTATACGTGACGAACTGGAACAGTCACGCCAGCAACTTGCAGAACAGGCCAAAAACATTAAAAAAGTGCAGGCGATTAATAGCCGCATTGAAAAAGAAAAACTACAAAAAGAACAGCTCGCTAAAAAGCAACAACTTGCCAAACGTAGTCAGAAAAAGCAGATACAGGCACGTCTCATGGCCGAGCAGATCAAAGCGCGGCTGGAACAGGTTGAGCAACAACGTCAGAATGATGAACAGCAAAACAATAACGATGGAATGTCTTTGGCTGAAGTCACGCTCAAACGCGTCGGTGACCGAATCATTCTTGAAGGTACGAATGATATTTTCATTTTTAAAGAACCCAGTGCTGCTCCGGTGGAAGATGCGATTCCTGAATTGCAGGTCGCGGTAAACCGGGATAATGATGGGCTTCCCTCATTTACTGTTGATAGCCAGGATGCACCCACTGCCGAGCCATTTAATAGCCAGGAATTCGAGCAAGCCATGCGTGAGCGTGACGAAGTGCTCAATCAAGCGAATAAAAATAAGCGCAAGGGGCTGTTCACCGCTGCCGCCAGCCTTATTTTTACCGTTGCCATCGCCGTTGGCTTCCTGTTTTATAACCCGGGTTTGCAACAGGAATTACAACTGAGTGAGAGCACACCGGCACCCGAACTCAAAGCTAAAGCGTCAATCAATCCAGTCAGTGCATTAAAACAAACTCTTGATATTCCATCCAAACTGGCCATTGCTAACGAAGAGTCTCGCCTGTTGAAAGAAGCGGAAGCTTCATTTGAAATGCTGGTGGATAAATGGAAGGCACTCGTTGCCAGTGCTGCCCCTGTAGCCGACATACAGGAAGAGTCCGTGCCGGTAATCGACTTACCATTCATTGAAGATGAGCCCCTGCCAGTAGCTCCGGCAGAAAAACCTCAGGAAGAAGAGATAACAGAAGACAGGGTTGAAGATCTGCCTTAATAATCGGCCATTAATTATTATTCCGTTAACGGCGGCAGGATGATATTTTTTTCACCTGATGCACTGTCAACATAATGAAAAACAGCGGCACTTAACGGCCAGCCCTGCCCATCCCGGACGATAACAGTCCATTTTCCGGTCATAGAGGGATCCAGTTCTTTCTGTGAATACACGCGCCAGCGCGGTCCCTTTACAGTAAAGCTTTTCTTTGAAATAAGCTGTCCATTATAGATCCAGCTATGCGTGACCACATCGCCTTCCATGTGCCGCACGTCAGCAAAATAATATACGGTGGTGATGTCATTAGTAATGATCGCAACCTTATCGACGGGTTCGCGATCTTCAATTGCAGTCGTAAATTGTGAACGTGCGATGCTGCCCTTACTGGCCGCAACAGCCATGCCGACTAAACATAGGGAAAATAATAGCAGCAATGATTTTTGAGTAACTGAATTATGATACAGGGAGTTTTGCATTATTTTTTAGGTGTCTAACACTCATTGAGGCCCAATAAACTATCCTTTCATTCCGCTTCACTCTGTGAACATGCTCACATTTTAAATCAGCCAGCGTCACTTTTTGCTCGCTCTCGGGCAAGGATGTAATCCGAATGACGAATATAAAGCAACTCTGCTATCTGCCTGACCAGATGCTCTTCGTATTTATCCACGTTGTCATCGGACAAAACTACCCGCCATATCTGTTCCAGTAGATTCAGTTTTTCTTCCGGCTTTAAATCACTATTAAGTATAGAGGTATATTTCTGTAATGAAACAACATCTTTTGCATGGTCTTCCGCAATTTCAAATATTTCTCTCACCTCTTCATCGGATAAATCAAAGATATTCTTTAATCCTGCCTGAACTGCCTTTTTCTCTCGTTCATCAACATTATGATCGGCATTCATCACCTCAACCAACAACAAAGCTGCTGCCAGCTGTGTATTGTCTCCGGTATCCACAGCTGATTCCGAGCCATTCAGAACATTATCAAAGAATAGTTTAATCTTACTCAGCATACTCAGGTCTCCGATAAAATATTATTTCTCAGCTTGTCCCAGGCATCCTGCTCTGCAACCCTGGTGCCTTGAGCAGGCACATCAGCAAACCGCTGTTTTGCTTCAGTAACAGAAATTACATTATCCGGCTTACCTTTAGGAAACGACACGCAGGTTGAGAAAACCAAAATTCCGCTAATATTAATTTTAGGGAAGTTAGCTTTCACTGCGGCAATATCCTGTTCCAGTTTAAGTAAAGGGTTGTTAAATTTGTAACTGCGCTTGCCCACCACCTGAGTCCATAAATCTATTTTTTCAGAAGCGAATACAGCTCCCTGGTAGCGGCCAACAGAAACCACTAAAATGCCATCTGCCATTAAAACCAGATTATCAATACAAACCGTGCCATCCATACCATCCGTCAAAATGATATTTTGTAAAATACCATTTCCCAATTTTTTAACCGTCGCAAATAAATACCAGTCTGTATAACGACGTTTTATTTGTTTTGAAAACAGAAGGCCAAGGCCGACTGACAGTAAGAGGAATACTGACATACCATAAGCAAGGGTTTCGTTAGCGGTCATATTATCCTTGTCTATATATATTTTTATATTTGTATTTGAGTATCACGCTGACATACACTCTTTTAGCCAGCCCAATTTAAACAGTAAGTACTAAGCATGTATTTCTGACAACAAAATGATACGTTGGCAATAATGTTTGCAGGACAACACGTCAGGCATTCAGGTTTTGTTACGAAATTTTCAAGCCAGAAAAATTCTGAGCAGGAGAAAGCTGCTCACGATTATGGATGTCTTTGAGGACGGTTTCAACTTCATTGAAATCAAGACAAACGATACGCACGGTATCACGCTTACCTTTTACCTTGATGTGCTGTTTCTTTTCCCGAATCAGTTCCTCAGGCAGATGCCGATAAGCCATTTCACTCATAACTACATCGGTGCCAAGTACTTTGGTTGCACTCTCCAGCCGGAAGGCTACATTCACCGCATCGCCCAGCGCCGTATTATCCTGACCGATACCCAAAGAGGCGGCACCGGTATTAATACCCACGCCAATCCGGATTTCCTCTGATATTTCAGGATAGGTCCGATCCAGTTCCTGGGTAATGCGGTTAATGTGATAGGCCGCCGTCAGTGCCTGAATGACGGTTTTTTTCTGATCCACCTCTGACTCCCAGCAGGCAAATACGCAGTCACCAATAAATTTATCCACCACACCGCCATTATTAAAAATAGCATTGCTGACTTTGTGAAACCAGGAATTCATTAATTTGGTCAGGGTGCGAATATTGACCCGCTCGGAAAGGGAGGTAAAACCACGGATGTCAGCCACCAGAATCGTGATCTGTTTGATTTCCGGCGTATCTGAAATCAGGGTATCTTGCAGTGAACGTGTATCGACGTGCTTTTGTATCTTGGCATCCTGAGTAAACAGGAGCTGTATCCGCCCGATACTGATGCAATCACCATTACATAATAACTTTGGTGTGGCGATACGTTTTTTATTGACGTAACTGCCATTTGAGCTGCCGCTGTCGATCAGATAATAATCGCCCTGGCCCACGCAACGGATAATGGCATGGTTACGTGAAGCATGCAGATCGTTGAGCACCACATCATTATTTTTATCACGACCGAAGGTCAGCGCCATTTCACATGGCACTTTCTTAATGCTCTTGCCTTGCTTTAATGTGATAACTGCAGTCATAAGATCCGGGACAAACCGTCCTTTTTAAAAATAAGGGTACTAAAATCATTTATTTACCTATTATAGTACTCGATCCTGAGGCAAGTTTTAATCCCTTGATTTATATGTCGTCACGTAAAAAAACCGCAATTGCGGTAAAGGGAGAATAAAACCAATCCTATATAAGCATGCACTTATATTGCTGCTTTTATCGGCAACTCCAAACTCCGCTGTTCTGACATAGAACGGTACAACGCCACTCCCTCTGCGGCTTTCATGCCGCTAAGTATATCTTCGTAATCTGCGACTTCGGTGGAAACGGCCTCTCGCACAAACTCAAGCGTATCGCCATATTGCTCCTTCACATAGCGGTTAATTGCAGTTTGGGCCTCGGGATTGACCATAAACTCGGCCACCTTACCGGCTACCCGAAACAACCAGGCTTGCGCAAAAACATCGCCCCGGCGCAGATTTTCAGCTTCATCCTGACCATGATCTTCTTCAATAAAGTCCGCCCGAGCCTGCTCCAGCTTGCGATAAAGCACGGTAAAGGTGTAAGTGGCAACGTGGGGGGAACAATCCATACCGATAAAACGGTATTCAGGCTGGCGGCCAAAACAGCGGGCAATTAGTACTCTACAATCAAAGGCATGCGCAACAATATCGGACAACGCCAGCGCCCAGAACGGTGGATTGAATTCAATCCCATTATGCGCCGACTCTTCTTCCACCAGTAAAGTCTGGATCTGATCATCACTTACATGATATTTTTTCATCAGGTTACGAGCCTGTCGCAATGCCGCAGCCGCCTCATTGGGGTTACAGGATTCTGACAGGCGTAGACACTTGCTGATTTTACCGAGAACTTTTTGCCGATCCATGCTGCCTCGCAAGAACGTGAAATAACTTAAAGTGATAATACTATAAAAACATCATGTTACAAGGCTTTCGTGATAATTAACATTAGATTTGTGCGGCACTTGGCAGCCCATACAATATAATCAGTCTATCTAATAAGAGTAGCTATGCAAAAAATAGGGCTTGTTTTAAACTGCTTAAAATCATATACATAAACAACAGACTAGCCAGAACTGGCCCCTTTTAACAGGCATTGACTTGTTGACTATATCCTACAACTTATGAATACAGCCCATCCCTCGATCATT
>CAZNRP010000016.1:0-36215 GCA_964575555.1 uncultured Thiohalophilus sp.
CATTGGCCAGATTATTGCGGGGATCAAACATGGTACGCAGCAGACCTTCCACTTTCAAACGCGGATTCACCGACTGACGCACATTCTCGATGGTTTCAAGCAAAGCGGTTAGCCCTTCCAGTGCATAATATTCACACTGCATCGGAATCATCACTGAATCGGCGGCCACCAGTGCATTTAGGGTCAACATATTCAATGAAGGCGGGCAATCAATGAGGATGAAATCGTAATTGTCCTTAATATCCTCCAGCACCACTCGCAAGCGACGCTCCTTCCCCAGCTTTTGCATCAGTGTGACTTCGGCGGCGGTCAGATCACCATTGGCTGGCAGCACATCGTAATTCACCAGTTCATTGCGCTGCATGACCTGGCTGATCTCCGCCTCACCCAGCAGCAGCTCACAGGTGGTCAATGATATTTCATGTTTATTAATGCCGCTGCCCATGGTGGCGTTGCCCTGCGGATCCATGTCCACCAGTAACACCCGGCGCTTAGTTGCTGCCAGCGAAGCCGCCAGATTAATACAGGTAGTGGTTTTGCCCACCCCGCCTTTCTGGTTGGCAATGGCTATAATTTTGCTCATTCAGGTCTTCCTGAGGTTGTGTTCAAATTAAACGCTAATAAACGATCCCCGATTTGTTTTACCCGGGATGGGGTCGTTGCTGCGGTTCGCGCCTTCGGCGAACGGGTACGACTGAAGTCGAACCTACAGCGGATCAATTTTTTTAATAATCAGTAGATTGCGCTCCGCATCCAGCGACGGCACCCGCAATTCTATATTTTTCGCCAGCGTATAGGGCTTCGGTAATTCACTCAGCTCGGTCGCCGGGTACACGCCTTTCATGGCCATCAGCACCCCATCCGCCGCAAGCAGATGCTCCACCCCACTAACAAATTCAGTGAGACTTGAATAAGCGCGCGAGACTATCGTATCGAATTTTACCGGCGGCGCAAATACTTCGACGCGTGACTGTACCACAGTCACGTTGTCCAGCCCCAGTTCTGCAACCGCCTGAGTGACAAATCGGGTTTTTTTGCTATTGCTGTCAAGCAGGGTGAAATGATGTTGCGGACAGACTAAGGCCAGTGGAATACCCGGCAAGCCCGCGCCGGTTCCCACATCCAGAACCTGTGAGCCATACAGGTGGGGGTGAATAACCAGGCTGTCGAACAGGTGACGCACCAGCATCTGTGCCGGTTTGCGCACCGCAGTAAGATTGTAACTGCGGTTCCATTTGGCCAGTAAATCCAGAAAAGCCAAAAGCTTTTCCTGAGTCGCCTTATCAAGATTTAGCCCGATACTGTCCAGTCCCTGCGCCAGCTCGCCTGCCAGTGGATGCTCCATTTGGTTAACTCCTACGGCGCGACTGCCGCATTCGTCAACGTGTCCAAAGCGGTCGTCATTTTATTCACGATCTCGCTGCGGTTTTTAATCTCATGCCGATCAGCAATATATTGAGGGTCGTTGTAACTCAGCCAGACCTGCCCTTCGGCGTCTTCCCAGGCCAGTGCTTTCATCGGCAGGTCGATGCCGGCCGTTTGCTCACTGGTAAAGAAGTGGCTGCCCAGCTTCGGGTTACCAAACAGCAGTAACTCGGTTGGCCGCAATAGAATTCCGGCCTTTTTCGCACCCGCATCGTGCGACCAGCGGGTGACGATGGTAATGCCTTTTTTGGTTAGCAATTGCTGCAACCGATCCAGCGTGACACTGACGCTATGAGCACTTTTCTTTGAAATCAGTCCATGCTCATCCGCCATGGCGGGCACTGCCAGCAGACCCATAAGCAAGCTCAGCAACCCCGCCGATAGATACCGTTTCATACTCTTTTTCCTTATTGTTTTAGCCTGCTTTTTTCTTCAGATAAACCAGTAACAGTGAAATTGCTGCGGGCGTCATTCCTGGAATGCGTGCCGCCTGCCCCAGTGTTTCAGGTCGACTGCGCTGCAGTTTCTCACAAACCTCGGTAGAAAGCCCGTTGACCACAGTGTAGTCAAAATCTTCAGGTAGAGCACGTTCCTGATGGCGACGACTGCGGGCGATATCATCTTCCTGCCGGTCAATATAGCCGGCGTACTTTGCCTGTACTTCAACCTGCCCGGCGACCGCTTCCGATGCAACCGGCTCGCCGCTATCCGGCAGACTCATCAACGAGTCATAACTCACTCCCGGCCGGCGCAATAAATCCCAGAGCTTTGTCTCCCGACTCAGGGGCTGGCCCAGCACCCGCTGAGCCTCCGCCTCGGGCAAATTAGCGGGACGCAACCAGGTGGCCTTTAAACGCGCCCGCTCAATTTCAATGGCTTCACGCTTTTCACTAAACCGCTGCCAGCGAGTCTCATCCACCAGCCCCAGTTCACGACCAGTTTCAGTCAGGCGCAGATCAGCATTATCTTCACGCAGCAGCAGACGGTATTCAGCACGGCTGGTAAACATGCGGTACGGTTCCAGCGTGCCCAGCGTGATCAGATCATCCACCATCACCCCCAGATAAGCTTCATTCCGGCGCGGACACCAGCTGTCTTTATCCTGTGCCTGACGTGCAGCATTAAGCCCCGCCAGTAACCCCTGTGCAGCCGCTTCTTCATAGCCGGTGGTGCCGTTAATCTGGCCTGCAAAAAACAGTCCCGCCAGATGCCGGGTTTCCAACGAGGACTGCAAATCACGTGGATCGAAAAAGTCATATTCGATCGCATAGCCGGGACGGGTAATATGGGCCTGCTCAAAGCCCTTGAGGGTCCGCACAAAAGCCAGCTGCACATCAAACGGCAAGCTGGTGGAAATCCCGTTGGGGTAGACTTCGTTAGTTTGCAGACCTTCCGGCTCCACGAAAATCTGGTGTGAATTGCGCTCGGCAAAGCGCACCACCTTGTCCTCGATGGAGGGGCAATAACGCGGCCCCACGCCCTCGATGACACCGCTATACATGGGTGAGCGTTCCAGCCCGTTGCGAATAATCTCATGGGTCTGTTCGCTGGTGTAACTGATATGACAAGGCACCTGCGGCGGGTGATCAGCAGCAGAGCCAATAAATGAAAACACCGGCACCGGATCATCACCGGGCTGCGCTTCGAGCTGGCTGTAGTCGATGGTATTGCCGTCAATGCGCGGCGGGGTGCCGGTCTTAAGTCGATCGACCTTAAACGGTAACTCACGTAAACGCTGCGAAAGAGCATTGGCAGGCGGATCCCCCGCCCGCCCGCCGGCATAATTCGATAAGCCAATATGAATGAGCCCGCCTAGAAACGTGCCCACTGTCAAGACCACGGTGCGCGCCTGAAACCGCAGCCCCATTTGAGTGACCACCCCGGTAACACGATCCTGTTGCACAATGAGATCATCCACGGCCTGCTGAAACAGAGTCAGATTTGGCGTGTTTTCCAGCACCTGACGCACCGCCTGTTTATACAGGGCACGATCGGCCTGCGCGCGGGTCGCGCGCACGGCCGGGCCTTTGCTGGCATTGAGAATGCGAAACTGAATCCCGGCCCGATCGATAGCTCGGCCCATGAGCCCGCCCAGTGCGTCGATCTCCTTAACCAGATGCCCCTTGCCAATGCCACCAATGGCCGGGTTGCAACTCATCTGCCCCAGGGTATCAATATTGTGCGTCAGCAATAGCGTGCTGGCCCCAGTACGGGCAGCCGCCAGTGCCGCCTCGGTGCCGGCATGGCCGCCGCCGACAACGATGACATCAAATTTATCGGGATAAATCATAATTAAAAGCTTGAACCACAGAGGACACAGAGATTTTTAATCTCAGGAGGGGCTTAATCAATTTGTTTTCCTCTGTGACCTCCGTGTCCTCTGTGGTGAAAAATTTTATCTATTACTATTAAGGATACATTGTACAATCTGGCCAGAAATTAGCCAAACTACAGAAGTGGAATCAGCGGGAACCCGGCAAAGTAGCAAACATGCTTTCCACCGCAGCATTGATACGCTGCTGGCGAAGAGTGCTGTCCATTTCCAGGGTCACCATGGTTTGCAGCGCCGAGCGCCAGATGTTTTTCCCGCTGCGCGCATCAACGACATAAATTATCAGGGTGCCTTTTTCCATTTTCTGCCCATCGACCGCTGCTGCGGTAATACCCGGCACGATTCCGAAGCGCTGCAGAATGACATTATCATCCATGTCATTTTCCAACGCTGCGACATAAGCGAGAAAATAATCCACACCGACGGCACTGCTCTGCATCACATAATTTCTTTGCCGCAGTGACAGGTGAATCGCCGCTTCTATCATGCTATCAATTTTAGCCCCCTGAAAACGGGGATCTGCGTGAAATTCAAGTGACTCCGGCAACCAGGCAAAACGGGCCTGTGCGGGTATATTTACACCCGGCTCACTTACGGATAGTACCGCCGGTGCGGCAGGAGAAAAACGTGAACTGACTTCAGTTTTCGTCGTGCAACCAGATACAATAGCTACCAACGTTAAACTTAAGAACAAGGCGGCAGAACGCCAGAATATCGAATTGAAAGGCATGAACAATCTTCTTTAGCAGATGAAAATTATAGACTGCAGATTAGATTATTATGCAAGGAATCCACTAATCAGGCAGCCAGATGACTACCCATTGTATCCAATCCATCACGACTGTCCATGATCGTGTTCATTATATTTTCCAGTTGCTTTTCATTCAGCGATAGCATCTGCAAAATACCCAGCGGTGCCAATACGGTAGGCTCATCACCAATACCCTGCTGCGCCAACATACGATTGGCAATCAACACTATGTTGGCATATGCCGCATGTTCACCAACATAAGATACATTGTGGTGTTCGAATACGGCAGTAATGATTTCTTCCGGTAAATGCCAGCTGCGTAAAAGGTGCAGTCCGACTTCGGCATGGCTGATTCCCAGCACCCGCTCTTCGACCTCGGTTGCCTGCAGATCCGGATTTTGCTTTTGATTCAGTTTCACCTTTTCAAGCTCTGGTTGAAAATTCTGTGATAGCGCCAGATAGCCAATATTTTGTAGCAAACCCGCCAGCCAGGCCGTCCCCTGCAGCACATCTTTAATGCCGGTTGCTTTGGCAATCGCCTGTGACAGAGCCGCTGCATACACGGCATGACGCCAGAAACCATGTAAGTCAATTCTGGATTTACCGCTGCTTTGCAGATTCCCCATCACCGCGATACCTAAGGCCATGTTCAGAGCCCCCTCAAATCCAAGTGCCGTCATTACCGCCTGTTTGACCGTTTTTATCTGTCCCTGATTACCGAAGAAGGGGGCATTGGCATAGCGAATCAATTGTGCGGCAATAGCCGGATCATACTCAATTATCATATCCAGCTCATCCATGCCGGCATCGGGGTGGTTGCGAATATCAAGTAGCTTCTGTGCGGTCTGTGACATAGGAGGAAGGCTGTTAAGTGATACCAGCGATTCACGGATACGTTGTGCCGTATCGTTATCGGCCTGAACAATCGTATCAACCTCGGTACTTTCCTGTGCATCTTCCGCCCACACCGGCAGGTTGAAAAACTCATCCACCGCCACCGACCTGGTATAAAACCGACCCTGTACACAGGGGCAACGCCAGCTTGCCAGTACTTTTTCCTGTGCCGCCGACTCAACTCCCTTTGCGGTCAAATCCAGGTGCATGGCATGGCACATGGAAATAATTGTTTTGGCAATGCCCTGGGCATCCTGATGACTGACAATCCGACTGATAATCAGATCTTCAATAATTAACCCGCGAATGGGATAGTCCTTTAAAATCTGCATGGATGATCGGCTACCGCCAAAATCATCCAGAAAAATACTAATTCCGATATTATCAATGTCTCCCAGCACAATGCCGGCTTTCTCGGGGGACTGCATAATTGCACTCACCGGCACCGTCATTTGCATCTTGCCGGCGTCCAGCCCGGTTTCATCCAGAACGGTCTTCAACAGGGCGGGAAAACCGCTGCTTCGCAGCATCCCGGATGGCATGTGCAGCCGCATTTTTAAATCAGCCTGCTGCTGATGCAGGTGCTTGAGCTGCATACAGGCCTGACGTAGAAACCATTCACCCACTGGCTGAATTAAACCGGCCAGTTCAGCCAAAAACAGAATATCCTGGCTGCTTATCTCAGCATAGTCAGGATGTTCCCAGTACAACTCAGCCTCTGCCACGATGACTTTTTTCTGTTCCAGCTCAAGTACCGGTTGAAAATGCAGGCGCAGCTCATCTTTTTCCAGTGCATGACGCACGGCATCCGCAACCTTAAAGCGTTCAAGATCCTGCGCTCTGATATACGAGTTAAAAACTTCTGACTGGTTGCCCGTTTTTTGTCGGGCACTGTTTATCGCGGTATTAGCACTCTGAATCAGACCTCCCATTTCGTCACTATCGCCGGGATAAAGTGCCAGGCCAATCTTGGTTTTCAGTTCCAGTGCCAGTGCCTGTGACTGAAAATTAACCGGCACTGATAGTGCAACTTCAACTTTACGAATAATGACATGCACATCTTCCTGCCGGGACAGATCATTCAGGATGCAGGCAAAGGTTTGTTCATCATAGCGACCAACGCTGTCGCTGGCCCGTAGCACACACCCCAGTCGCTCCGAACAGGCTCGTAGCACAACTTCATTTTCTGCTATAGCGTGATCTTTCACACCTTCAACATGGATAAACATCAGAGCCATATGCTGGGAATAGCGACGCGCCCGCTTAAGCTCATATTCCAGACACTCAAGAAATAATTTCTGCCGTGGCAAGCCGGTGAGTTCATCAACATCTGCGATGATACTTGTCTGCCCATCAGGAACGGTCGTCAGTATCGGGGCTGCAGACTGGCGTTTAATCCGGGCTCGCAATACAACATGATTAATAGTGGTAAATAAATTGCTGCTGTTCACTTCGCGCTTCAGCATGTAATCCTGTACGCCATTGCCCATGGCTTTACGCAATAAATTTTGATCGGGTTCATCAATTAATATGATCACCGGAAGATCACCGGCTTCATCCTTGATGGCATTGAATAGAACCAGATTTTGAATGTCACGGGAAACGGAATCTACGAGAGCAATATCAAAGCAATACTGTTTAATTTTGGCAATCGCATCATGAAGTGTATTGACGGCACAGACTTCCAGCTTTTGCCGTTCGGCTGTGCCCTGCTGCAGATTGCTGAACTCTGGATCCAGCAATAATTCCTGCAGTAACTTTAATTCAACCGGGTTTTGCTCAACCAGCAAGAGCCTAAGCCTGCTTTCATTTTGCCTGCATGCATTCCCAGTCATTGCTTCACACTCATGTTGGTTTTTTTGAACTTGGCGACTAACCCAAATCTACTCCAGCACATTTCCACTAATATAGTGGTATCAGTTAAAGTGCTGTGCAGCTTAATGTCGGTAACCAAGCTAAAATCTTTAGCCTGAAGTTTGATTGTTTCTATAAAATCACCGAGTTATATCCTTACAAAAACAACCTTGCAAAGACAAAGTCTTGAGATTAACGATAGCAGAAATGCCGGTCTAATCATTCGAAAATTCAAATGCATCGGAATAATAGGATTCCAGGTTCAGCCCCTGAGCAGGGAAGGCATCCTGTCCAGCGTAAACCATCACCGGCGGCCCGGAAGCATAAATTTCATAGCCGCTTAAATCCGCAAAATCTGAAAGAATGGCTTCGTGTACATAACCTGTACGACCTTGCCAGCCTTCATCGGCTTCAGAAAGTACCGGGTGATACTCAATATGAGGATGCTGCTCGGCCCATTCCTGCGCCAGCTCATGCATGTACAAATCTTCCTGCTTGCGCGCTCCCCAGTACAGGTGGATCGACTGCTTAATACCCATTGCCAGCGCATGCTCAATAATGCCCTTTATCGGCGCAAAGCCGGTTCCACCGGCCATAAAAATAATCGGGCAAGCAGAATCCTCACGCAGGAAAAATTGCCCATAAGGCCCTTCGATACGCATAATGTCTTTGAGCTTAAGAGAATCAAAGACCTGTCCGGTGAAACGACCATTCTCAACGTGGCGAATATGTAACTCCAGATCATGATCTTCATGTGGCGCATTGGCCAGCGAGAAGGCGCGTTTACGTCCGTCTTCAAGTAAAAAATCAATGTACTGACCAGCCAAAAACTGCATCCGATCGGCTTCTGGTAATTTAAGCATCACCAACATCACGTCATGGTTCAGGCGTTTAAGCTCGGTGATGCGACAGGGCAGGGTTTTAATCTCAATATCATTGCTGCTTTCAACCTCATCCGACTCGATGATCAAATCACTTTGCGCATGAGCCTGACAAAAAATCGCCATGCCTTCGGCCTCATCTTCTTCAGAAAGGGCAATCGGCGGGCCGTCAGGATAGGACACCTGGCCGGATTTCAATTTACCCAAACAGGCCCCGCAGGCCCCATCACGGCAACCATAGGGTAAACTGATGCCCTGACGCAGGCCGGCATCCAGCACGGATTCATCCACTTCGATGTTAAAACGGTGGCCACTTGGTTCAATTTTTACAGAATAACTCATAAAATCACTCAACTATTAACAATGTGGAGCATTATCACTCAATGACAGCACAAGGAAAAGACTTTACCCAGGTTTTTATCATCGGCTGCGGTGGTATCGGCCGACTTGTCGCCCGTCAATGGCAGCAGGCAGGCCTGCCCGTCACCGGGCTGGTTCGTTCAAAAAACAGCGCCGAACAACTTCTCCAGCAAAGCATTACTCCTCTAACTCTGGATCTGGATAAGGCCACCACCGAAACATCCCCTTCCGATCTAGCAAGATTAACCCTGGATCAGGCGCTGGTCTATTACTTTGCTCCACCACCGAAATCAGGTGAGCAGGATCCGCGCATGAGCAACTTTCTTCAACTCATCAAGGCCGTGCCACCTCCCGCCCGGATTGTCTACCTCAGCACCTCAGGGGTCTATGGCGATCAGGGCGGTCGTCTGATTAATGAAGAAACCCCGGCTCGCCCAGTGGCGGCACGTGCCAAACGCCGCTATTTTGCTGAACAGGCAGTGCGTCGCTGGGGCGAAACACAACAGGTTCCGGTGATCACCCTGCGCACCGGCGGAATTTACGGGCCGGGTCGCCTGCCTTTAAAGCGCATTCGGGATCAGATCCCCATTATTCACGAACACCTGGCTCCGGTGACTAACCGCATCCACTCGGCCGATCTCGTGCAGGCCTGTGTGGCAGCGGCAAAAAAGGGCATCGGCGGACGGATTTACAATATCAGTGATGGCTCGCAGAGCAATATGACCGAATATTTTAATCTCATCGCGGACTACTTTAATCTACCCCGCCCCCCGAACATCGACTGGACTGAGGCGAAAAAGCAGTTGAGTGCCGGTATGCGGTCCTATTTACAGGAGTCCCGCCAGCTTGATAACCGGCGCATGCTAAATGAATTGGGGGTACAGCTGCACTATCCTAATCTACAGCAGGGGCTGGCAAGCTGTAAAATAAATGTGGGGGATAAGGTACTGTAAATTCGATTTTAATCGAACGCGGAGTTAAACGAAGCCTCGCTGTTACTTGATTTTGTACGACTGAAGTCGAACCTACAGCCGTACTTTGTCGTACCAGAGTTTATTAGTTCTCGGGCATCTGTTTAATTTGATCTTCCAGCTTGCCCAAACGGCCAACAATAATATCTGACCAGGCCTGCAACTCTTTGAACAAATCATTTGCCTCAGTCAAATCTTTGTCTTTCGGCTTATATTTAAGCCCCAGCACCTTGGCTAAAAAGGAGGGCTTGTTGTCGCCAAACAAAAGTTTGAATATTTTAGAATAGGTTTCGTGTAAACGGTTATGCGGATCTTCAATCGCCTGAAAACTGGGCAACTTCCTCAGCATTTTACCGTCACCGTAATACCACTGCCCAAAAATACAGTCCGTCGACTGTACTGGCACTTTATCCTTATCCACCGGCACGCCATCAATCAATGAGCGAGCCCGCTTTACCCAGGTCACATGAGATCGCTTTGCCGCGCGTATTTTTTCCAGTATCTCTGGTTTATTCATATTATCGCTGACACATCCTAAATTAACTACATTATGCTGATTCTGGCATAAATTAAAATAAGATCAAAAAATTACACCTTATCCAACACCCATATTTAAAATACAGCTTAAAAACGGGAGCCAATCTTTATTCGTCAGGAAAACTGCGCTTACTACGCAGCCAGCGTAGCAAGGGCTGCCACTGTTCCAGATCCTGCCAGACCTGCGAGGCGGGCATTTCAAAAATACCCAGCCCCTGATCCTCGGCCCGGATGTAATTCTGCGTGTCCCGCAAGCTGGTCAAAAAGGGGATTTTAAGTGATTTGAGAAAGGCCTGTAGCGACTGATAAATCAGAGTGTTTTCCCGTACTCGGTTAGCCACCACCGCGACCTTGGTCTGCTTACGAGAAATTTTGCCGTTGAGCAACAGGGCTTTTAGAAAATCTGCGGCAGCACGCATATCAATGGGGGATGGCAACACCGGCACGATGATAGTCTCAACCCGACGCACCAGCTGACTCAGTTCCTGACCTTGCACCCTGGCTGGCGTATCCAGAATGACAACATCAACAGATTGGGGGATACGTACACTTTTTTCCCAGGCCGGCAAACCAAGGATGATAGGTTCCCGATCTCCGCGTGCCTTGAGCCAGGCAATGCTGGAACCTTGCGGATCAAAATCTATTATGACGACCTTCTGCCCTCGCTCAACCGCAAAATAACTTGCTAAATTGGTCGAGAGAGTACTTTTGCCACAACCACCCTTGGCATTTAACACCATGATCGTACGCATACCCGTCTCCCTTATTCTTATTGTAACGACTATACGGGAGCGGAAAAAAAATTGCATCCCGCGCCCGAAAGGCGCGGGAGCTGATCTCAGTTTTAGTGAGCGACCTTAATAATTCGCCCATTCAAAGGCTGTACCGGACGAGTGCTTTTATGGAAGATGCCAGTAAAAGCGGCAATCTGTGCAGCTGAGACTTCAACCGTATTTTTCAGGACCATCCAGTTAACGCCTTCACTGCAAGGTGGGGTCGTCAAAGAACCAGAATAATTGTAATAGGTTTTACCGGCGGGCAATAAGTCATTCACATTAACTTTGATCACAGCCTGACTATACTCACCTTCATGTTTCGGCATGTGCTTCCAGATTTTTTCAATCAAGGGATTGCTCTCCCCTTTTTTCATCAGCACACCAATAACACCCAGCTGACCATCCGCTGCCTTGTGCACCAGATGTGCAACCATGTCGGCAGGTTTGCCATTTATCTCATGTTCACTGGGACTGTGGAAATGAAATTGCAGTAACTCATATTGCTTACCATTAACGCTGATTTTGCTACCCGGCGCGTAATTTACCTGAATGGTATGGCCGTTATTAACCACATTCAATGGTGTAGCCTGATAGCTGAAAGCGATCTTTGGCAGGTTGGCAGATGCGGCACCATGAATATCAATCGGTGACTGCTTTTTACCGCTTTTGCAGGTAGAAAACTCCTGCTTCATATCACCCCAGTGCGCTGGCCCCGTCTCTGCACTATAACCCCAGTGTGCACCCTCATGGCCACCACCACTTGCCGCCGCAACCGAGATATTCAGTAAAGAAAATAAAATGAAACCCAGTTTTGTATTCGTACTAAATGTTTTCAATCTTGTCTCCTGACGTAGTCTATATATTTGGCCTCTATATATCGTACTTGTGTTGATGTTAAGTTTATACTAGATTTATAAGGATAAAATAAAGATAACAATATAATTATAAATTCGGTTAAGCGTACATCTAAACCCAGCCTCAGCTTATGATTTAGCACATGCTTATAGATGCTTATGAGTCAGAAGCATTCCCGAAAACAGGAGCATTTTTATGGGAACAATGCGAAATATTGGCAGGTTGGATATGCTGATCCGGATCGTGCTTAGCTTAGTCATGATCTACTTTGGTTTTATTAATGATCTCATTGAAGACAATATCGCCCGAATAATGCTGGGGGTTATCGGCGTGACCAGTCTCTTTATCGCTCTTATCGGTATCTGCCCTTTCTATATACTCATTGGCTACAATACCCGTAAGCACAAACATGATTAAAGCCTGAATCCATGAAACTGCATCGCAAACTGCTACTTTACCTTGTCTCGCTGGTGCTTAGCGTGCTACTTGTATTCGGCTATATTAATTATCAAATTACCCATACCGCCAATATAGAAAGTGAACAATATATCTTGCAGATCTCGCTGCAATACCATGCCAATATTCTCGCCAACGTCTACCAGAAAAATCCTGAATTAAAAACCCTGTCTGAACATTTTCAGAATGATGCCAGCCATCCATTTTTTCTCAGTATCCTGGATCAAAACAATACTTACCTGATAAAGCAGAAGCCACCCGAAGGACAATATATACCCCCGCGCGCCCAGCTTAACGAATCCAGATCGGGGCGTATCAACCTTAATGAACAACTCTATTTATGGCAACGCACCCCTATTCAAGGCTCACCGTATCAACTGCTGCAAATCTATCACAGCCAGTATGCAGATAGCTTGTTGAACACATTAACCGTGCGCATGCTGATTACTGGTTGGGTTATTCTCTGGCTGGCCGGTTGGCTGGGGCTTATCATTTCATCAACTATCTCCAAAAAGTTACAGGCGCAAACCAATGCGATTCAATATCAATCGACCCATGATAATCTGACCGGCCTTCCCAATCGCCTGCTACTCTATGAACAACTTGAAAAGGCTATCGCCAGGGCAAAAAATAAATCATCAGGGCTCGCTTTAATTGTAATGGATCTCAACCACTTCAAAGAGGTTAACGATACCCTCGGCCATGACATTGGTGATCTGCTGCTGTGTCAGATATCTGAACGATTGCAACAGCTGCTTTCTGATTCAGATACTGTTGCGCGTATGGGAGGGGATGAATTTGCCATTCTCGTCAACCACGACAACGAGACACATATCCAGGACACCATCGACAGCATCATCACCACACTGCAAAAACCTTTCACGATCAAAGAGCTTCTGCTGGAAACCGAAACCAGTCTTGGCATCGTTTGTTATCCTGAACATGGTGAAGATGCACACACACTTATCCGTCATGCGGATACTGCCATGTATCTGGCCAAACACAGCGGTGAGTTTTTTGCTTTTTATGACAAGGACAAAGATCCCCACAGCCTCAAACGTCTAACCCTGATGGGTGATCTGCGTCGTGCCATCGAGAACGGCAATCTTGAACTCAACTATCAACCAAAAGCGGATATCCGCCAACGCCAGATCAACAGCGTCGAAGCCCTGTTGCGCTGGCCACATCCTATTTACGGCTACATTCAGCCCGATATTTTTATCGAGCTGGCCGAACAAACCGGCATTATAAAACCCTTAACCTACTGGACACTGAAAACCGGTATTGAACAATGTGCCAGCTGGCATGCGCAGGGCATGCCCTTATCCGTTGCCATCAATCTTTCACCACGCATGCTGCACAATCTGGATATCATATCTGAAATTAAAATCATGCTAGATGACTACGGACTTGCAGCTGAATTTCTGGAACTGGAAATCACTGAAACTGCGATCATGCAGGAACCAGAACGTGCTCAGGAAATTCTGGGCCAGTTACACGACATGGGGATCAGGCTCAGTATTGATGACTTTGGAACCGGCTATACTTCTCTGGCCTATCTAAAAAACCTGCCGGTCGATGTAATTAAAATTGATATGTCCTTTATCCAGGGAATGCTCGATAACAAAGCCGATGCCATGATCGTACGTTCAATTATCGAACTGGCACACAATATGAATTTTATGGTCATCGCTGAAGGAGTCTCAACCGCCGCCTTATTCGATCACCTGGCAACGGAGGACTGTGACATTGCTCAGGGTGCTTATATCAGCTATGCCATGAATGTCAGAGATTTTAATCGCTGGTATCACAGGTATAATGCCCAGGCCTCGTCATCCAAGGCAGTTGTTCTAAATCTCAATCGAGCACAATCACAGGATACCTCGTTAAGCTAAGATTCGGGATACACAAGCCCGTAACATTCATTGTGGGTTCACCCGTTAGCGGAACAGGTACGGCTAAAGCCGAAGCTACAGCCTGTCCATTGCCTGGGCGGTCTTTTCATAACCCAGCTCAATTAAACTTTTACCGCGATGGAATTCAAAAGCACGGCTAGCACTGCGGGGAATTTCAATCAGCACATCCGGTGGTGAAGCCGCAATCTTTATGGTTGAAAGTGCATTTTGCATGGTTTCAAACGAGCTACTAACCAGCTCCAGCATATTCAAGCGTCCTTTATCATTTTTCTTTATGCTACGCTGCATGCTTTCAATAAAGTCGAGAATACGTTGCTGATAAGGATTATAGTTTTCTTCCCTCTCTTCATTCTCCCGTGCTTCAGTATCATCCCGTTGCTGGCGATTGCTTGATCCATTCAGATTGACCGCAATGGTCAAATCATTTTGATCTCGAAGGGTGGGCATCACCGGAACGGGATTCAGCAGGCCACCGTCGAGCAGGCGCAACCCCCGATACTCATGCGGTGTAAAAATGGTAGGTACGGCAATCGAGGCACGAATCGCATCAAACAAGGGGCCATCACTTAACCAGACTTCTTTCTGTCGCTCAATATCCGATGCCACCGCAGTAAAATTAACCGGCAGATCTTCTATATTGTGCTCGCCCACCAGTTCTTTTAAAACCGAAATGATACGCTCGCCCTTGAACAAACCTTCCGAACTAAAAGAAAAATCCAGAAACCGAATCACATCAGTACGCGTGAGCGCCAGGATCCATTGCTTGAATATCTGCAGTTCGCCAGCCGCATAAATGCCCCCTACCAACGCGCCCATGGAGGAACCGGCAATGCTGCGAATATCATAGCCATTATCCAGCAGCCATTCGATAACCCCAACATGAGCGATACCACGCGCACCCCCGCTGCCGAGAACAAGAGAAACTGTCTTGCCATTGCTATTCATACAAAGCGTCCCTGTGTCGTGTTTTGCAAACGAATGTGGCAGGATTGATTATTTTTTTAACCGCAGAGGACGCGGTTAAAAATATTCTCTGTACTACAAAATAGTCCCAGCATCCCCCAATATCATCACTTATTCTTTTTTAGAGGTATTGAGTTTTTCTTCTTCGGCGATAGCTTTGTCCAGCTCGTCATCTACTTCATCATGACCATTCTGTTCGCTTGCGTTTTTTTCTTCCCGTTGTCTAACCAGTATCCGTGAGAAAAACAATCCCACTTCAAACAACAGCCACATGGGCAAAGCCAATAATGTTTGCGAGATAACATCAGGTGGAGTCAGTAACATGCCCACTACAAATGCAGCGACGATAATATAAGCTCGCTTAGCGGCCAGTTCATCCGGGGTGGTCATCCCGGCCAGCACCAGCAAAATAGTGGCTATGGGAACTTCAAAAGCTATGCCAAAGGCAAAAAACAGTTTTAAAACGAAATCCAGATATTTACTGATGTCGGTCATCACCGCCACCCCTTCCGGCGCGGTTGAAGTCAAGAAGCCAAACACCAACGGAAAGACCACATAAAACGCAAAGGCCATTCCCACATAGAACAAAACAATACTGGAAAACAGCAACGGGAACGCCAGCCGCTTTTCATGTTTATACAGTCCCGGTGCAATAAAGGCCCAGGCCTGATAAAGAATAAAGGGCATGCCCATAAAGATGGAAGCAACCAGCGCCAGCTTGAACGGAGTTAGAAAGGGGGAAGCCACTTCCGTAGCTATCATGCTGCTACCCTCGGGCAAATGCACCAGCAGCGGCGTGGCCAGCAAATGGTAAAGATCATTTGCGAAAGAAAACAGACCAGCAAAAATCAACATCACCACCAGCACGATACGCATGAGGCGATCACGCAGCTCAAACAGGTGGGAAAGAAAGGGGAGTTCCTGCTCCGTTGACTCCGTGCCAGAATCCGGAGAAGAGGGCTTATGTTCGCTCATGTTTTACCGTGTCGTCGGGATCAGAATGACCAGTAGAACCATCATCATCGAACGGCTCGGCATTTTCAGGGGGCTCTTCAATGGCGGTCGACTCAAGCTTGGCATCATCCATTGCATTGACCAGGTAATCCTTCTCATCTTCAAAGCTATACTGCTCAGAATTTAATGTTTCCTTAATTTCATTCATGCCGGATTGCTGTTCCAGCATCTTGCGTAACTCATCCTGCTTGAGCTCAAGATCAATGTCGGTTTTTACCTGATTAACTAAACGTCGAGTACGCCCTACCCATTTACCAAGGGTACGCGCCACCCCCGGCAACTTGTCCGGACCAATCACGATCAGGCCGACGATGCCGATGATCGCAAGTTCCCAAAAACCAATATCAAACATAGTACAGCGATGCCGTGCGAGAAAGGAAGAACAAAGAAGTCAGCAAGATTACACCTCGTCTTTTTTCTTACTAACTTCACCCTCAATAATTTCGCCTTCACGTTGCTCAATTTGTGCTTCGCCAGCTGCTTTGTCCGCGCCTTTTTCTTCATCCTTGATGGCCGAACGAAAACCCTTAACGGCTGAACCCAGGTCGCCACCGATATTGCGAAGGCGCTTTGCGCCAAACAATAACAACACAATAAGAAGAATAATAACTAACTGCCAAACACCAATACCCATAAACTTTTACTCCACGTCTATCTTCGAACTACCGGATCCCGTTGCATAGCTTAGCCGAAGCCAGGCAAGTCACGGCCACCCAGTAAATGAATATGTAAATGAAAAACTTCCTGCCCGCCATCCCGGCCGGTGTTGATAATAGTCCGATACCCGGATTCCAGACCTTGATCCACGGCAAGAGAATGAATTAGACCCATTATATGCCCAATTAGCGCATCGTGCCCGGCTTCAAGTCCATTCAGACCAATAATATGCTCACGCGGGATAATCAGCAGATGCACGGCCGCTTTAGGGTTAATATCCCGAAAAACCACCACCTGCTCATCTTCATACACCTTGTCCGCCGGAATTTCACCCGCCGCAATTTTGCAGAACAGACAATCACTCATGACTCACCCCGCGCGGCTTTTTCATCCAGCCCGGAGAGGCCGAAACGCCGATCCAGCTCATTCAGTACATCATCAACTGCCAGCCCCTGTTGGGCCAGTAACACCATGCAATGAAACCACAAATCAGCCACTTCATACACCAGATGCTGTGCATCGCCGTCTTTGGCCGCCATCACGGTTTCGGTTGCTTCCTCACCAATTTTCTTAAGTATGCTATCCAGTCCCTTAGCGTATAGCTTTGCGACATAGGAGCTATCCGGATCGGCATTTTTACGCGCCTCCAGAACCCCGGCCAGTTGCTGTAGTATTTCACTCATTTGTATATATCATCCGGATTTTTCAGCACCGCTTCAACTTCGACCCACTGACCGTCCTGCAACTGTTTGAAAAAGCAATTATGTCGGCCAGTATGGCAGGCAATACCGCCTTTTTGTTCCACTTTCAGAAGAATGACATCATTGTCACAATCCAGCCGAATATCTTTTAAAACCTGCACATGGCCGGATTCCTCCCCCTTGCGCCAGAGCTTGTTGCGCGAGCGAGACCAGTAAATCGCCCGACCTTCTGCAACGGTCAGTGCCAGAGACTCGCGGTTCATCCAGGCCATCATCAGGATCGTGCCGCTTTCAGCATCCTGAGCAATCGCCGGAGCCAGACCGTCACCGGTCCATTTTATTTCATCTAGCCAATTCATGGAATTCAAGCAAGCCCGTATTTTAACGCAAAGAACCTACAATCTAACCTCAATACCCTGTTCGGCCATGTGTTGCTTGGCCTGCTCGATCGTATATTCTCCAAAGTGAAAAATACTGGCGGCCAGTACGGCGTCGGCTTTGCCTTCTTTCACGCCCTCGGCCAGATGATCCAGGTTGCCAACACCCCCGGATGCAATCACCGGAACTTTGACCGCCTCACTAACCGCTCGCGTCAGGGCCAGATCAAAACCGATTTTAGTACCATCCCGATCCATGCTGGTGAGCAGGATCTCACCGGCACCGAAATCTACCATTTTGACCGCCCATTCCAGCGCGTCAATACCCGTGGGTTTGCGTCCGCCATGGGTGAAAATTTCCCAACGTGGTGGCTCACCATCGGCACTAACGCGCTTGGCATCAATCGCTACCACGATACACTGGGAGCCAAATTTTTCAGCCGCTTCTCGCACAAATTCTGGATTAAATACCGCCGCCGTATTAATACCCACCTTGTCGGCTCCGGCATTGAGCATGCGACGAATATCTTCAACCGTACGAATACCGCCGCCCACCGTCAGCGGTATAAAAACCTGCCCGGCGACCTGTTCGACCACATGAACCATGGTTTCCCGGTTATCGGAGCTGGCAGTAATATCTAGAAAGGTCAACTCATCCGCGCCCTGTTCATCGTAGCGACGGGCGATTTCCACCGGATCACCGGCATCACGGATATCAACAAATTGCACACCCTTGACTACGCGGCCATTGTCCACGTCGAGGCAGGGAATGATACGTTTTGCCAGACTCATGAGAGATAGTTCCGAGGGGCGTGGGACGAGGAGCAAGAGAAACCCAACAAAACAAGGCACACCTGCTCAATCTCACCGTTCATGGCAAACCTTTCGATAAACTCAGGGCGAACGGAGTTGATCAGAAATTCAATGCTTTTACTCGTCACTCGTCATTTATCCCTGGCGGACAGCTTGTCCGCCAACGCCTGCCCCTCAGCAAAGTCCAGCGTACCTTCATAAATAGCACGGCCGGTAATTGCACCGGTGATGCCTTCATCGGTCACCGCGCACAGGGCACGAATGTCATCCATATTGGTAATGCCGCCGGAGGCAATCACCGGAATGGTGATCGCCTGTGCCAGCTTGACCGTGGATTCAACATTTACGCCGGTCATCATGCCATCGCGGCCAATATCAGTAAAAACAATGGCTGCAACCCCGTCCTGTTCAAAATGTTTGGCCATGTCGATGACATCATGCTTGGATAATTTTGACCAGCCATCAATGGCGACTTTGCCATTTTTAGCATCCAGCCCAACGATGACATGACCGGGAAATTCCAGACACAAATCATTTACAAAATGCGGTGCATTGACCGCCTTAGTGCCAATAATCACGTACTGCACTCCGGCATCCAGATAGGTTTGCACGGTATCCTCATCACGAATCCCACCACCCACCTGAATCGGCAAATCCGGATAGGCGGCGGCAATCTCGTGAATCACACCGGCGTTCACCGGCTTGCCGTCAAAGGCACCATTCAAATCCACGATATGCAAACGTCGCGCCCCCGCTTCAAGCCAGCGTCCAGCCATGGCCACCGGATCATCTGAGAACACGGTTTCATCTTCCATACGTCCCTGACGCAGACGTACACATTTTCCATCTTTAAGATCAATGGCAGGTATTAGCAACATGGGGGGGGTCTCTTCTTTATATTTTCCGCTGACGCGGTTATCAGGGGTTCCAGTTCAAAAAGTTTTTATATAGCTGTAAGCCATCATGCTGACTTTTCTCAGGATGAAACTGTACCGCAAATACGTTGTCCTTTGCCACCGCAACACTAAACCGGCGACCATATTCGCTGCTCGCCATGGTCAAACTGCTTTCAGCGGGATGAACAAAATAACTGTGCACAAAATAAAAGCGGGCATCCTGCTCGATGCCGTTCCATAGAGGATGGCTAAGATCCTGATGCACCTGATTCCAGCCCATGTGAGGAATTTTCAGCTTTTCACCCGTTTCACTATCACGTAAATCGTCACCAAAATACTCAACCCGACCGGGAAACAACCCCAGACAGTCAGTGCCACCATTTTCCTCACTGCTATCCATCATCGCCTGCATACCAACACAAACACCCAGCAATGGTCGTCCGGCATCCGCCACCTTACGCACCACCTCATCCAGCCCCAAACGACAAATTTCGGCCATGCAATCTCGAATTGCGCCCACCCCCGGTAATACCACCCGATCAGCTTGCAGGATTTCTTCTGCCTCAGCGCTCACTATAATCTCAGTCTTATCACTGACATGCTCAAGGGCCTTGGCCACGGAATGCAGGTTGCCCATTCCATAATCAATGACGGCTACACGACTCATCTAAAATATTTTCCGTTAACGTTGATAATATAAATCAACAAGGGAAGACTCAGTTTCAGAGGCTTCCCTTGGTTGAAGGCATAATTCCCGCCATGCGCGGATCCAGCGTTAAAGCCATACGCAATGCCCGCCCGAAGGCTTTGAACACAGTCTCGGCAATATGGTGGGCATTATCGCCGCGCAGATTGTCAATGTGCAGACTTACCTGAGCGTGATTCACAAAACCCTGAAAAAACTCGGTGAGCAAATCCACATCAAAATTACCAATCCGTGCACGCGGATAGTCCACATTATAAACTAGTCCTGGCCGCCCGGAGAAATCAATCACCACCCGTGATAGCGCTTCGTCCAACGGCACATAGGCATGTCCGTAACGGCTAATCCCTTTTTTATCCCCCAACGCCTGCGTAAAAGCCTGGCCCAGGGTAATGCCTATATCTTCCACCGTGTGATGGTCATCGATATGTACGTCACCGTTGGCCTTGATGCTGACATCCAGCATGCCGTGGCGGGCAATCTGATCCAGCATATGATCCAGAAAGGGCACGCCGGTTTCAAACTGGGCACAGCCTGTACCATCCAGATCCAGACTGATCTCAATCTGCGTTTCCAGGGTTTCACGCGACACGGTGGCCTGACGCTTTGCCATATTATCCGACTCCAGGTAGGGTTAATACTGTTCAACAGCCACAATGGCTGCCACAATAGGTGCTTCAGGTGCTAAGGATAACGCGGATTCCTGCACTGGCGAAAGACCAGCGCGATTATAATTTTTTGTTGGGATATACCTAAGTATTTTCTGCGGAAACAATGATTTTGCTTAACAAATCGTAAAAAATAGTATATTCATGTCTCATTATTTACTAAAATTTCACTTATCAGACATATATGTCAGAAAACTGTGCGGGCATTGACAGGGGGTCTTCTCGCGAATATATCCCAAATATTGCTACAGGCTAAACTCAATGCAAAAAGACAGAATTGTAAAACTCGATGAAATCCGCTCACGCTGTAAAGGCTGCAGCCTGTTTGAGCTATGTATGCCCATGGGCCTGGCCGAGGGCGACCTGGACAAGCTTGATAAAATAATCAAACGCCGCCGCCCGGTCGAAAAAGGCGAGTATCTCTACCGTATCGGCGATCCCTTCCTGTCGGTCTACGCGGTACGCTCCGGCAGCTTAAAAACCTTTACCAGCACCCGTGATGGCCGCGATCAAATCATCAGTCTGCATCTGCCCGGTGAACTCATGGGCATGGACGCGATCAGCACCAACCAGCATATCTGCTCCGCCATGGCGCTGGAAACCACCAGCGTCTGCGAGCTGCCCTACGAGCGACTCGAAACGCTGAGCATGGAAATCCCGGGCTTGCAACATCATCTGCTCTCGCTGATGAGCGAAGAAATTCGCCATGATCAGTGCCACATGACCATTCTTGCCCGCCTGCCCGTCGACAGTCGACTGGCCAGTTTTCTGGTTAACCTGTCCGAGCGCTATCAGGCACGCGGATTTTCTTCCACCGAATTTAATCTCAGCATGTCTCGTAGCGACATTGCCAACCTGCTGGGCATGGCGGTAGAAACCGCCAGCCGCCTGTTTACCCAGTTCCAGGAACAGGGGCTATTACAGGTGGAACGCAAACATATTAAAATCCTGAATCAAGACGGGCTGCTGGCCTTGCACAATCGTTGCGGAGATTTAACGGCAAGCGAAGACGAAAATAAGGATGACTCATCTAGCAGTGCATCCTGATATTCAGCCCAGGGGCCTGTTGATCACGAGTAGTCTGCGTAAGACTTTTCTTCTACCAGCTCCGAACCCAAGCTTTTTATTCAGGCGTCGTTTCACATCAGCCCGCTCATCGTTAATGTAGTACACGGCACGAGCGAGGCGGACAAACTCCTCACCGAAGTCGCGCGCCCGTTCCCGATCACGGATGTCATCTTCAATTTTCCAGAGCTTCTCATTAATTCGCTTCATCTCAGCCTGAATATCGACACTGGATTTCAGATCTTCGGCCCACAGCTTCCGTAATAATTTGAGCTCATGATTCACGTTCTCAAGTTGGCCAGCATCATGGATGCGCTCACTTTTGATTTCCAGAATCGAAAGTTTGTCGAGGAATTCTCCGTAGGATATCTCTACTTTGATGCTCATATCTATGCAATACTTATTGTCATCAAAAAATTAAAATCGCCGCTCAATTAAAGTGTTTTACATTTTAAATCGGCACAGCGTGCAACCATGCCCGAGTTTCTAACAAAAATCTATCTGCCAGGCATCTTAATCGGCCTGTTATTACTGTTATCCGGTACCAGCTTTGCAGCGAGCCAGGATGATCTGCTCTTTGACGATCAACCGCTCAAAGATAATCTTGTCCTGCCGGACTGGTTCAAGATGAGCTTTCTTGATCTCGAGGAAGATTTAGTCGATGCCCGCGATAATAAGAAGCAAGGTCTGATTATCTATTTTGGCCAGAAACGCTGCCCTTATTGTAAGGCCCAGCTGGAGAATAACTGGGGACAGAAAGACATTCTCCACTACACCCAGAAAAATTTTGATGTCATCGCCATTAATGTCCGCGGGCAAAAATCAGTAACCGATTTTAATGGTAAAAGCTGGACGGAGAAAACCTATTCAGTTTCCCAGAATACGAATTTCACTCCCTCACTGGTATTTTACGATATCCAGGGTCGCGAAGCTCTGCGTTTACGCGGTTACCGTCCCCCTTACCAATTTCGTGCCGCACTGGAATATGTCGCTGACGGACACTATCTAAAGGAACCATTTAATTTATACCTGGCTCGCGCGGAAAAAGCCTTTAGCTTTGGCAAAGACCGGCTGAACGAGCACGACAGTTTTCTACCACCCCCCTATATGCTGGATCGCAGTCATATCCACGCGGATCGTCCTTTGCTTATTTCATACGAGCGGCCCCGTTGCCATGCCTGTGATATTCTCCACGGTGGCCCCTTAAGCGATTTACGTATTCACGCTTTGCTCAATAAGCTTGACGTCGTACAGCTGGACATGAGTATCGATACTCCCCTCATAACCCCAGGCGGAGAAAAAACCAGCACCAAAAAATGGGCTCACCACTTGAATCTGGACTATGCACCTACATTGATATTCTTTGATGTGCGGGGTCAGGAAATTATTCGCATCGATTCGGTGGTCTGGTTTTACCGTCTGCAAAACGTGCTCACCTACGTCAATAGCAGGGCTTACATTAGCCAGCCTAATTTCCAACTCTGGCGACAGCTAACGAGTGACGAGTGACAAACAAAATATAACCCTGGTCGCTTAAAGATATACTCAGCTTATACTCACCACACCATACAAACGGTTTTAATTCTGACAGGAAGGAAATACGTATGACCAAAATTCAAAAACGCAGCAATAATCCGCTGGTCTCCGTCTCCAGCAGCTCCATTCACGGCAAGGGGCTATTTGCGAAAAAAGCCATTCGCGCCGGCCAGCTAATTGGCATAGCAAAGGGACAACACACTACAAAAGACGGGCCTCACGTACTCTGGCTGAGTGACGAACAGGGGTTTGAGGTACGCTGTTATCTGCGTTACATCAATCACGATGCAAAACCAAATGCGGCCTACTATGAAACACTGGAAGTTTGTGCGCTACGCGATATTGCCCCAGGCGAGGAAATCACACATAACTATGGCTGGTAAGCTGTAGATACGACTTCAGTCGTACAAGTCGAAGCCCCTCAGCCAATTTACTCGCACCCCGTTCGATTAAAATCGAATCTACAGGGTGTCTACAAGCACTATTTAGCTACGCCGGGAACGATGGCGCGATGAAGAATTTCCCGCGCGACCACCCCGATTTGACGAGCCTCGACCACCGCCCTGATGGCGAGGCTTACGTTCAATTTTCAGCGGCGGCTGTGGCTCCATTAGAATGTCGTTCGTGATCTTCTGCAGTGGAATTTTATGACCGACATATTCTTCAATATCTGGCATCGAAAAAACATATTCATCACAGGCAAAACTGATGGCATCGCCCTTCGCCCCGGCGCGTGCAGTACGGCCAATGCGGTGCACATAATCTTCAGCATCCTGGGGCAGATCAAAATTCACCACATGACTGACATCCGGGATGTGCAATCCACGCGCAGCAACATCGGTTGCCACCATGATTTTCAGCTCGCCCTCGGTGAAACGTTTGAGCAGGCTCTGACGTTTTTTCTGTGGCACATCTCCGGTGAGTAAGGCTGTTTCATAACCATTGCCACCAAGATAGGCCGCAACACGTTCCGCGACTCGCTTGGTGTTAACGAAAACCAGCGCACATTTTACTTCCCAGGTATTGAGCAACCCTAGCAATAGAGGAATTTTTTCTTCCTTGGCCGGGTAATAAACGGCTTCGGTAACTCTGTCTGCGGTAATTTTATCCGATTCAATTTTAATTGACTGGGGATTGTTCATGTGCTCATAGGCCAGCTCAGCCACCCGGTGTGAAAGCGTAGCGGAAAACAACAAACTCTGACGCAACTCCGGTTTTGGCATGCGCCGCAGCAAATAACGAATATCTTTAATAAAACCCAGGTCAAACATGCGGTCAGCTTCATCTAGCACCATCACCTGAATACTATTCAGCTTAAATACACCTTGCTTGAAGTAATCGATAATACGCCCCGGGGTACCAATGAGGACATCAACCCCGTCTTCCAGTGTACGACGTTGGGTTTCATAACCGGTTCCGCCGTAGGCCAGCCCCAGTTTCAGGCCCGTGTGTGCCCCCAGCTTCTCAGCATCACGATGAATCTGCAATGCCAGTTCCCGCGTCGGTGCAAGTATGATGGCACGAAGCGGAAGCGCTGCCGTTCCAGACTCAACCGGGTTAAGTAATAGGCGTGCAAACATGGCAATTAAAAAAGCCGCAGTTTTGCCCGTGCCGGTTTGTGCCTGGCCACTGACATCCCGACCTCCCAACGCCACCGGCAGGGTTTCAGCCTGGATCGGGGTACAATAAGAAAAGCCTGTATCTTCAATGCCTTGCTGCAGATCAGCAGGAAGTTCAAAATTCTTAAAAGTAATATCTGTAATATGTTTATCTGTCATAATACTGAAAGCATAACAGATATACCCGTGATACCTCAAAATGCAGGTTTCAGCGTGCATTTTGAGGTATCACGGGTATAAGTCCTCAACTAAGGCAATTCCGGACTTGAAATATGGCGCCGCATAGGCTCAAATACAGTAAACACAAACAATGGGAGAAACAGCGTTGAGCGATAAAATTGTCTATGCCACCGATGACACCTTCGAACAGGAAGTGGTAAATTCAGAAGGCCCTGTACTGGTTGACTACTGGGCAGACTGGTGCGGCCCCTGCAAAATGATCGCCCCCATTCTGGATGAAATTGCAGATGAATACGAAGGCAAACTCAGGGTCGTCAAACTGAACATTGATGAAAACCCAGCAACTCCACCAAAATTCGGCATCCGAGGTATTCCTACACTGATGCTTTTTAAGGGCGGCAACGTTGAAGCCACCAAGGTCGGTGCGGTTTCCAAATCACAGTTAACGGCCTTCATTGATAGCAACCTTTAAGTTAGTCCGAACTGAAGTTCGTCCCAGCCTATTCAATAATATTTGAATACGGGCTGGACGAATTCATGTTTTGGTGTTAGTTTTACATTATAAATTTAAGCATAAGTAACAAACCCGAACCATTTAACACACTGCTGTTGCTGGCAGGCAAATCTCAAAATATACCCAACAAGCCAAATTTTCCAGACCTTGTCGTATTGCGCCTGCTCGTCGTAGTCTCCAGCAAATCAACGCCAACTTCTTTTTTCATATTTCTTTATTAAAGATAAACTGTAATGAATCTGACTGAACTCAAACAAACCCCCGTCCCCGATCTCATCACCCTGGCCAGCAAAAACGGCATTGAGGGCACCTCCCGCTCAAGAAAACAGGATATTATTTTTGCCATCCTCAAAGCGCACGCCAAAAGTGGCGAAGCAATTTACGGCGATGGTGTACTGGAAATTCTGCAGGACGGCTTTGGCTTCCTGCGTTCCGCCGAGAGTTCTTATTTAGCCGGCCCCGATGATATCTATGTTTCGCCTAGCCAGATACGTCGCTTCAACCTGCGTACTGGCGATACTATTTCCGGCAAGATTCGCCCGCCCAAGGACAGTGAACGTTATTTTGCGCTGCTCAAGGTCAGCGAAATCAATTTTGATTCCCCGGAAAATGCCCGCAATAAAGTTCTGTTTGAAAACCTGACCCCCCTGCACCCGAACGAGCGTATGGCGCTGGAAATTGGCAATGGTTCCACCGAAGATATGACTGCCCGGGTTATCGACATGGTTGCCCCCATCGGCAAAGGTCAGCGTGGCCTCATCGTCTCCCCGCCCAAAGCCGGTAAGACCATGATGCTGCATGACATTGCCCATTCGATTGCCCATAACCACCCCGAGGTTCACCTCATCGTCCTGCTCATCGATGAGCGACCTGAGGAAGTAACCGAAATGTCGCGTTCAGTACGCGGCGAAGTGGTTTCCTCTACCTTCGATGAACCGGCTAGCCGCCACGTGCAAGTCGCCGAAATGGTCATCGAAAAAGCCAAACGCCTGGTTGAGCATAAAAAAGACGTAGTCATCCTGCTGGATTCCATTACCCGTCTGGCCCGCGCCTACAACACCGTGATCCCTTCTTCTGGCAAAGTACTCACCGGCGGCGTGGATGCTAATGCCCTGCACCGACCCAAACGTTTCTTCGGTGCCGCTCGCAATATTGAAGAAGGTGGCAGTCTGACCATTATTGCCACCGCACTGGTAGAAACTGGCTCACGTATGGATGATGTGATTTACGAAGAATTCAAAGGTACCGGTAATATGGAAATCCATCTGGATCGCCGCATTGCCGAAAAACGCCTGTATCCTGCCATCAACATTAACCGCTCCGGCACCCGCCGCGAAGAGCAGTTAACCAAGCCTGACGAGCTGCAGATGATGTGGATTCTACGTAAGGTCGTACATGATATGGATGAGATTGCCGCCATTGAATTTGTTCACGACAAGCTCAAAGCCGCCAAGACCAATGCAGAATTTTTTGACTCCATGAAACGTTAGGATTCTGCTACCGGATATCTGCCAATTTTTCACAGGTATCCGGTAAACACCTATTGATCTGTATAAATACCCATCAAATTTCAACTTTTTTGTTGTCCATAAATAGTCTGAAATACAAGTGCATAGCCGCACAAACCCAGACTTCACCTTAATTTCCCCTCCCAAGTTCTTTGACAAGCTATTGATTATCAATGAAAATTAATATTTCAACTATCTGTTAAACCATATTCACTATGAGGTTTTGCCTATCCCCTACAAAACACTAATATGGCAGAATGGTTAAAAAACAGACAACCACTACACAGCAATGTGTGGCTAATTGAAGGTACCGGGAAATGAGTGAATCGCAGTCACAGGCACAAATAAAAGAAAAAATTGATAATATTGATTTTGAGCACTGGTCAGAAGTTGCCAGAGTTGACCCGGCTGCATTCGAGGCAATGCGCACCGATGCCATTAATGCCTGCATTAACAATGCCCCCCGTGATCGCCACCAGCGCCTGCGCGGCCTGCAGTGGCAAATCGATTGTCTACGTGAAAAGTCCAGCAATCCGCTCTCAGCCTGTATCAAAATTTCCAGTATGATGTGGGACACCATGCAGCAATTGGGCAAGCTAAGCCAGAAACTGAACAAGCCGGAGCAGATGCCCTCCACGCGAGAACCCGATAAAGCTACCGTTCTCGCCTTCCGCCCGCTAAAAAACAACACAAAGTAAATTCTCAGGCTTGCTGTCTATCGCACTTTTCCGTATGATTAGCCGCCTTCCAGCCATGTGGTGCCTGCTGTAATTGAGAGCGGTGTGGCGACATGCGACAATAAATCTGAGGTCAAAACAAATGAAAGCAGAAATTCATCCCGCCTACGGCGATATAAGTGTCACCTGCAGCTGTGGCAACACCTTTAACACCCGCTCCACCAGCAGTAAAGATATCAACATCGAAGTCTGTTCACAGTGCCACCCGTTCTATACTGGCAAACAGAAGCTGGTTGATACCGCTGGCCGCGTTGATAAATTCCGCCAGAAGTACGGTATGAAATAAGGCAAAATGCCATATTTTCTGCTAAACAGGGCGCTCAATCGAGCGCCCTGTTTGTTTCTGCTGTTCATACTCTGTGTTACCAGCCCTGGTCTGCAGGCTGAAAACTGTCTTACTCCCCGCTACGATGAAACCGTCACCGTCAAACGCATCGTAGATGGTGACACACTGCAACTGCTAGATGGGCGTAAACTACGACTGATTGGTATCAACACGCCTGAGCTTAACACCCGCACAAAGGCCGCAGAGCCCCTCGCACACAAGGCCAGACAATATTTACTGACGCTGACCAGACCTGGCCGCCCACTCAAATTACGCTGGGGAACGGAGAAAAAAGATCGCTACGGGCGACTGCTTGCTCATGGCTTTAACTCTGAGGGCCGCAATCTCAGCGCCGCGCTACTGGCCGCCGGAATGGGAGCCGCGATCCAGATACCGCCCAACCTCTGGGCGTATGACTGTTATCTACGTGCTGAAAACAACGCCCACAAGAACCTGTTTGGAATTTGGAGCCACGCCTATTTCAACCCATTGAATGCCCATCAACTTGCCACTGATGTTAACGGTTTTCATTTTGTCCGTGGTCGCCTGAGCCGTGTTGGTGAAAGTAAAAGTGCCCTTTGGTTAAACCTGGGTGATCACTTTGCCCTGCGAATTCCTAAATCAGATCTGGCCTACTTCAACAACATTCCATTTAAACAATTGATTGGCAGGCAGCTAACCGCACGCGGCTGGGTCTATTCTTATCAGGGGCAGAAACGTATAAATTTGCATCACCCAGGTTCATTAGAAATTGGACGCAAACATGAATGAAATCTGAAATATCTCCCCCCCCCCACACACAAAATCTTTAACCACAGAGGACACGGGGAACACAGAGAAAATATTTGTTTTTAAAATACATAGCAAGGGTAAGTTCCTGGTTGCTATGAAATAGTTTTGCCTATCTCTCTAAATGTCGGTTCAATGCTAAGGCTAGCTCATAGTAAAGATATTAAACCCTTGTGTACCTCCGTATCCTTGATGCGAAGCATAGGAAGTGCCAAATGAAACTCGCATGACGAGGTTCTGCGGTAATTCAATCTGTTTTTTCGTGGGGATAATTCAGGAATAAAATAGAATTTTCAACCAACCCTGAAGCAAAGCACAATTCACGCTAAACTAGATAAACTGAAGCATAACTCTCAGCACCAATAGCAAGCTCTCATTCGCCAAGGAAAACTGCATGAGCAATGAATCACCCGAACAGAAAAAGTTAACCGCTGACGCGCTCCATTATCACGCCCACCCTCGCCCCGGAAAAATTGCCACCGCCATCACTAAATCCTGTGAAACGCGGGAGGAGCTCAGTCTGGCCTACACCCCCGGTGTTGCCGCCCCAGTGCGCGCCATTGCGGAAAATCCGGAAAATGCCTACCTCTACACCGGCAAGGGTAACCTGGTCGCGGTAATCACCGACGGATCAGCCGTACTCGGTCTGGGCCGCATGGGAGCACTGGCCAGCAAACCGGTGATGGAAGGTAAGGCCGTATTATTCAAACGCTTTGCCGATATTGATGTAATGGATATTGAAGTCGAAGCAGAATCACCCGAAGCTTTTATCGACACGGTGCGCCGTATTGCACCGACGTTTGGCGGCATTAATCTGGAAGACATCGCCGCACCAAATTGCTTTGAAATTGAAAAGACGCTGAGCAAACAACTGGATATCCCTGTTTTTCACGATGACCAGCACGGCACTGCCATTATTATCGCCGCAGGCTTGCTTAATGCGCTGGAAATCGCGGGCAAGGATCTGGAGTCGGCCCACATCGTCTGCATGGGGGCAGGTGCGGCAGGCATAGCCGCCATGCGTATGCTCAAAAGTCTGGGCGCACGGCGAATTTATTTGCTCGATCGTAATGGGGTGGTTTACCACGGGCGTGATAATGTGAATCAGTACAAGCAGGAATTCTCCCGTGAAACCGAACGCCGCAACAGCAACGATGCCTTTGTCGATGCCGATGTCTTTATCGGTGTATCCGGCCCCAACCTGGTTACTGCCGACATGCTGCGTAGCATGGCCGATAAGCCCATCGTCTTTGCACTCTCAAACCCGGATCCTGAAATTGATCCGGCCCTGGCCCATGCCACCCGTGATGATCTTATTCTCGCCACCGGGCGCAGCGATTACCCGAATCAGGTCAACAACGTACTGGGCTTTCCCTTTATTTTCCGGGGTGCGCTGGATGTGCGTGCTACCTGTATCAATACTGCGATGAAAGTGGCTGCGGTCAAAGCCCTGGCCGGGCTGGCACGTGAACCGGTGCCGGATGAAGTCATCAAAGCCTATGCCGGCGAGGAGCTCAGTTTCGGGCCACAGTATATTATTCCCAAGCCCTTTGACCCGCGCTTACGGGAAACTGTTGCGGGTGCCGTGGCACAAGCCGCCATCGATACCGGCGTGGCACGCCTAAAATAACGCCCAGCATGCTAATCCGCTTTCTTCTGCCATCAAGCAGGATAATCCTACTCGGCCTGCTATTCACCGCGATCGCTCAGGCTAATGAGCACGAAGACAAATTAAGTGCCCAGATAAACTACGCCTACGCAAACTATCTCGGCACCGGTATCTATTCTGCCGCCGATCGTGCAGTACAGATTTATCACCTGCCCTTTTCCATTGAGTACAGTGAGCCAGAACCACCGCGCTTCGGTCTCCGCTTTCGGCTGCCAGTCACAGCCGGGTTTATTAATTTTAAGCTTAAGGATATTGCCGATGCTGGCCTGCCCAACCGGATTGAAACCCTGACCTTTGTTCCTGGCCTCGCCCTTACCTTTCGCCTGCGAAATAACTGGACGCTAACACCCTTTGCCGATCTCGGGGTCGGTCATGATTTCGCCACCAATAATACGGCCCTGGTCTACGGTGCCGGAATTAAAAGTATGGCAACTTTCGACCTTGGCAAAGTGGATTTCACACTTTATAACGAATTTTTATTTGCCGGTAATACTACAGCCGATAAACGCGGGACTAATGATTTCAGCCGTGTGGAAACCGGTTTTAGCTTTCAGAAAGCCCTGCCCTTCCGGGCATGGGACAGGAAAACAGCACTGCGGATCTATTACACCAATTTTATGTACACCAATAGCCTGGAGTTTCTGCAATTTGCAGATAACTCCTTTGAAATATCCGCACAAAATGAAGTCGGCATAACCTTTGATACGGATCCAGATATGGAGCTGGTTAAAATCGGTTTCAGCGGCATCGGTATTGGCTACCGCTACGGCAATAAAATTAGCGTTTATCGGCTGGTATTTGGACTGCCATTTTAAGGCGGAGATGGATAAAAAGCCTTAACGCAAAGACGCTATGGCGCAAAGTGTGCAAGTAAAATATTTACGGCTTCCCACGCGGGAGCATATAAATCAGCGCGCAAAAATTTTGCGTTCTTTGCGTTGAAAATCACTTATCTTCTAATACATTATTCTTTGAATCTCTGGGGCAATTTTTAATCAGACGGATAGCTGCTGCAATCCTTCCCGATATGCACTGGGTGACATACCCTGCCAGCGTTTAAATGCGCGGGTGAAATTGCTGGGCTCGGAAAAACCCAACAAGTATGTAATCTCACTGATCGACAAACTACTGTCATTGATGTAATTCTTGGCTAATTCACAACGGGTATCTTCCAGCAGCACTTTGAAGCTGGTCTCCTCTTCTTTCAGTTTGCGCTGCAAGCTGCGTAGACTCACATTTAACAAGGAGGCCATCCGCTCCTCATTAAAGTGACCTGAGGGTAACAACTCCAGCAGATGCGCTCTTACCTGGGTGCTGAGAATACTTTTATCCAGGCGCGCCAGATATTCTTTTATCAGGCGATCATTACTGCCGGCCAGCACGGCATTGGCTGTGGGCAAACACATTTCTAACGCGGCATGACTAAACAGTATTCCATTTTCCGGCTGCTCAAAATAAATTGGCGACTGAAAATATTCTTGCAGCCGGTCACTGCAAGCAGGCTCAACCTGTTTGAAACAAACCATCAGCGGATTAAGTTCACTATCAAAACTGAGACGACACATACTCACCAGAATGGCCATGGCCGCCTCAACCGCAGCCGCAACCGGTTCGAAATTCAGTACCTTCGCCTCATATTCCAGAATAAAACGATAACCCTGTTCGTCTTCATCAAGCCGGGCTTTTGCCGCTGTGCTCACCATGCGGATATATCGCACCATCCGTTCCAGCGCATCTTTGAGTGAATCACTGGCAAACCAGGCATAGCCCAATGCATGCAGTGTGGTCGGATGCCACTGCTGTGCTGCCTTCAAACCAAAACAGTCGTCTTTCGTTAGCTTTGCGGCAGCAATCCATAGATTTTGCACCGAGTCAAACGAGTAGCGCATATTAGGATCACTCAAGCCTGCCGGATCCATGTCCAGACTGCGAAATAATTCTTCACTGTCATAACCCTCTTCTTCAACAGCTTTGGCGATGAGCAGAACGTATGATGAAATTGTACTTGGAAACATATCCTTTCCCTGTTTTTATTTTATTTATTCAGTCTGAATGAACTCAGCTGATAATTTATAACGCGGCGCTACCCTGCTCTTCCTGCAATAGCTTTTCAAGTTTATGAATATCGGCTCGCTGCATGGGCTTGCTATCCAGTGGACTCAAGGGCGGCTGACGGGGGCCATCCAGAGGAAATATCACCACTTCAATCGGGGCATCATCCGCAACAAATCGATATACCGGAAGACTCTGTACCTGCTCAGCCTGAAACCGTACTCGCTTCTCACCAATTTCAAAAGGTATGTTGTAGTGCATCAAAAAAAGATCCACATCTTCAACGGTGGCCGCAACAATATGCAGGCTCACAGCTGAGTGTTTATCCGCCGTCCCCCGTAACACACTACCGACCAGACGTGGTTTGAAATCTTTGAAAAACTGCATAGCATGCAGGGCTGCCTTGCGTAAACGGTGCAATTCAGCCGGCTGGCTATCGGCTCGAAAAATTCGCTGATACTCCTGCAATGCTGATTCAATTTCAGTATTACTGGGCATATTGCGTGTGTCTACAGCACCCAGATGTACCGCCGCTTTTTGCTTGGCGGCATAATAATCACGGCTTCCACTCTGCAACAGTATTTGTGCGGCTTCCTGTGCCAGACGCAAACGCATTTGCTGGGCCTTCATATTTCGGCTGCTCATGATCCTGTCCGCACATTAGAAATATTATTTACTTGCAAAACGGCTGCGCCATTAAGCATCCTCTGCCAAAGGGATATAACATTAACGGAATAACAGTGACTTGATAATCTATTTTTGGCATCCCTGCTTACCGGCTAATCAAATGCATCGCTATAACTTATTTAAGTAATAGCCTGAGCCGCTATTCTGTCAAGCCGAGACTCATATTGAAACACTAAAAAAGCTGTTCGGTAATATCAGAATCCGTGGCTGCCGGGCCATCTGCGGGCTGATCGCCCATCTCTCGCTTCGGCACATTTTCACTGCGAAAATATTCAAATATGGCATCACTCTGATTGGCATTAGCCAGTTCACCGGTTTCCGGATCAATGCGTACCGATACGATACCACTCGGCTGTTCCAACAGAGTTTCCGGACGACCCTGCAAAGCAGCACGCATATAACTTATCCACATGGGTAGGGCTGCACGCGCACCGGTTTCATGATCGCCCAATGGCTGCGGGGTATCAAAGCCTACCCAGGCGATCGTGGCCACCTGCCCGTTAAAACCGGTAAACCAGGCATCACGCTGATCGTTCGTGGTGCCGGTCTTACCGCCAAGATCCTTGCGCTTGAGCACCAGTGCCCGACGCCCGGTGCCTTTACGGATCACATCCCGAAGCATGGTATTAATCAAATAGGCGGTCTGTTCAGTCAGCACCCGTTTTGCCCGATGAGGCAGACGTGGCCCCTGTCGAATTTGCAGCCACGCCTGTGCATCTAATTCGGCATACTCTTCAGGTAACATCCATGGCTCTTCTGATTTAGAAGGTGCTACCTTACGGCCTGCAGCAAGCTCCACGGCCGCTGAGTCCTGTTGTAATTTTTGCGCCACTTTTTCTTCAGCTTCTAATTTAGCTTCAGCATCACATTTACGACAAACCCGCAATGGATAAGTCATGTCCACCAACTGCCGATCCCGGCTGATATAATCAATAATATAGGGTTTCACTTTATAACCGCCATTGGCGAATACAGCATAAGCCGTTGCCAGTTCATAAGGAGTGATAATGCCGCTGCCCAGCGCCAGGGATAAATCCCGTGGAAGATTTTTAGGCTTAAAGCCAAAGCGTGCGGCGTATCGCGTGGTATAACCGATACCGATGTCCCGCAACAAACGGATGGAAACCAGATTACGCGATTTCACCAGCGCCTGACGCAAACGGGTTGGCCCATAAAAACGGCCACTGTAATTTTCAGGCCGCCAGGTATCCTCAAGACCGGGAGCATCGAAGACCACGGGGGCATCGTTGATGATGCTGGCAGGCGTATATCCTTTATCCAGCGCAGCGGTATAAACGAAGGGTTTGAAGCTGGAGCCCGGCTGACGTTGTGCCTGAATCACCCGGTTAAATTTGCTTTGGTAATAATCAAAACCGCCAACCAGAGCGTCGGTTGCACCATCCTGCGGTTGCAGTGAAACCAGCGCACCAGCGACTCGGGGAATCTGTGCCAACCAGTGACAGCCTTTCTCGGCAGCTGCCAGGTAGACCACATCACCAATTTTCAAGGCTTCCCCTGCAGACTTAAGCTCTCTTCCCAGATGATTTTCATCGATGACTCGGCGGGCCCATTTAATTTGCTCCCAACCCAGATACGCCAAACGTCCATCTCGGGTAAAGGCATAAGCGGTTTCATCACCCACACTGATGATCAGTGCCGGCAGCAAGTGACCCACCGGCTTTACCTCCTGCAGCAAATCAGCCCATGCCGATAACTCATCGGCTTCATCATCAAGCGCAAACAGATCAACATGCTTAATCACACCCCGATAGCCATGCCGCCGCTCATAAGCCAGCAGATCATCGCGCAATGCCCGGTTGGCCGCTCTCTGCAAACCTGCGTCAATCGTAGTGTAGACTTCAAAACCGCTGGTATAAGTCGCTTCACCATAACGGTTGAACATTTTATTACGCACCATTTCAGCAACATACGGTGCCTCCACCTCGATATTCTGCCCATGCACCCCGGCATGCACCTCAACCTGAATGGCTGTATCGAAATCACTTTTAATTATGTACCCCAGGGTCAGCATACGTCTCAGCACATAATCCCGGCGAATACGGGCACGCTCAGGAGCAACGACGGGGTTGTAACTTGAAGGGGCTTTGGGCAACCCAGCCACCATCGCAATTTCCGATAGATCCAGCTCGGCTAACGGCTTCCCATAATAAACCTGGGCGGCAGCAGCAAAACCGTAGGAACGCTTACCCAGATAAATTTTATTTAAGTAAAGTGCAAGAATATCTTCCTTACTTAATTCACCTTCAATTTTTAGCGCCAGAAAAATTTCATTGATCTTACGCAGAAAGGTTTTCTCCCGACTCAGAAAAAAATTCCGCGCCACCTGCATAGTGATGGTACTGCCACCCTGCGACCGTTCACCTGTGCGCACCAGCAACCAGGCTGCCCGTAATATGCCCTGATAGTCCACCCCGGGATGCTCAAAAAAGCGATCATCTTCTGCCGCAAGGACGGCATGTATCAGGCTTTCGGGGAATTCTTCATATTTAAGAGGCGTACGCTTCATTTCACCAAATTCAGCGATCATCTCTCCGTTGCGAGCAAAAACTCGCAGAGGAACCTGCAGCTGCACATCTTTTAAAGTGCTGATTTCCGGTAGCCTGGGAGTAATATAAATATAAGCCCCCATACCCCCAATCGTCCCCAGAAGAGTCAGAGTGAGAACCGATGCAAGGCAAAGTGTGACAAATTTCTTAATAATCGGTCTCATATG
>CAZNRP010000017.1:0-35025 GCA_964575555.1 uncultured Thiohalophilus sp.
TTTTTAGTTAACCGCAAAGGTACGCAGAATATTTGAGCTTACAAAAGAAAACGTTGATTCATTCCATCGTTCATGGTAAACACGATAAACGTAATCAACTCGTGTTTCCTTAATTATTCTCTGCGAACCTTTGCGTCCTCTGCGGTTAATATCTTACAAGCCCGCTTTCAGGCTGGCTTCAACGAACATATCAATGTCACCATCGAGCACTGCCTGGGTATTGCTGGTTTCAACATTGGTACGTAAATCTTTAATCCGTGACTGATCCAGTACATAGGAACGAATCTGGCTGCCCCAGCCAATATCGGATTTACTTTCTTCTAATACCATTTTCTCGGCATTCTGTTTCTGTATTTCCATTTCATATAACTTCGCCTTTAACTGCTTCATGGCGTTGTCTTTGTTCTGATGCTGAGAGCGTCCACTTTGACATTGAACCACAATCCCGGAAGGTTCATGAGTCAGGCGCACCGCCGAGTCAGTTTTATTTACATGCTGACCACCGGCTCCACTGGCGCGATAGGTATCAATACGCAAATCAGATGGATTAATTTCAATATCGATATTGTCATCGACTTCAGGTGAGACAAAAACCGAGGCAAAGGAGGTATGCCGGCGATTACCCGAGTCAAAGGGAGATTTGCGTACCAGACGGTGCACACCGGTTTCCGTGCGTAACCAACCATAAGCGTATTCACCGCTAAATTGAATGGTGGCCCCTTTGATGCCCGCCACTTCACCGTCAGAGACTTCGATTAATTCGGTTTTGAAGCCGCGCCGCTCACCCCAGCGCAGATACATGCGTAGAAGTATGTCGGCCCAGTCCTGAGCTTCGGTGCCACCGGAACCCGACTGTATATCAAGAAAGGCGTTATTCGGATCCATTTCACCGGAGAACATGCGCTGAAATTCCAGCTTCGCCAGTTTTTCTTCCTGCAGCTGTAAATCCTGTTTTACAGAATCTACCGTGTCTTCATCATTTTCTTCCGCAGCCATTTGCAGAAGTTCGTTGGCATCGGCCAACATCTCATCCAGTCCGGAAACCGTATCAACGATCTGCTCCAGCTGGGCACGTTCCCGACCCAGATCCTGCGCCCGCAAGGGATCATCCCAGACTGTCGGTTGCTCTAATTCGCGGCAAACCTCATCCAGCCTTTCACACTTAACTTCGTAGTCAAAGATACCCCCTGAGCGCATCGACGCGCGTCTGCATATCTTTGATCTGTGTGAAAATCGGGTTGAGTTCTAACATCGCGTCGGCCACCTGGAGAGCAAAAGCCGAGATTATACCGGCTCCTGCCCGATCCGTGTAGCCTTTTGAACAAAGCCAGGACTGTACTTTACAGAGAGCGGCTCTACAGACCGGCAAGATAGGTCGAGACTGCCTCGATATCCGCATCACTCATATTTACTGCAACATTAGCCATCATCCCGGCCGGATCATTAGTTCGCGTTTTTGATTTGAAGTCTTTCAGGGTTTTCAGCAGGTAATCCTTATGCTGACCGCCGATGACCGGGAAAAAGGGATTTGACTTCGATGCGCCTTTACCATTTTTACCATGGCAATTGATGCAGGCATAAATATCCCGTTTTGGATCGCCTTTCAAGTAGAGTATTTTACCCTGTTCTGCCGTTGCTGATTTTACCGGAGTTCCCTTCGACATTTTCTGGTTGGCAAAAAAGGCGGCAATATCCGCCAGATTTTCAGCGCCCCCTGCGGTAGCCGCCATGCCGCTCATAATTTGATCTGAACGCTTGTTCTGCAGAAAGTCATTCACCTGCTTGACGATATAGTCAGCATACTGGCCGGCCAGTTTGGGGAAATTTGGAGCCAGACTGTTGCCATCCTCGCCATGACAACCAGTACAGGCCGCCGCCTTGTCCTTGCCTTTGACAGGATCACCCGCCGCCTGCGCCAACGCGCCATAAAATAACAGTGAAAATGTAAACAGCAGTAGAGACACAAACCTGGAAACAGACATTATTCTTCCTCATTGATTCATCAGTAAGGAGATAATAAAGTGATCTTTGATTTTATTCCAGCGGGATCAAAAACAGAATGCCGGCAAAATATACAAGCCTGACGGTTCGGTCAAACGCGGCTTCGTTCACCAAATAAACTGCCCACTATAAAATGGAAAGCTTATGATTTAGATCAAATTTAAGGATCGCATTCAATCCCCCATCTCATCAATACCCTGATTGGCCAGTTCATCGGCAATTTCATTTTCAGCATGGCCGCTATGACCTTTCACCCATTTCCATTTGACTTCGTGCCGTTGTACGGCGGCATCCAGACGTTTCCAGAGATCGACATTTTTGACCGGCTTTTTTGCGGCTGTTTTCCAGCCGCGTTTTATCCAGTTGGGCATCCACTCGGTCTGACCTTTCATGACATAGGTTGAGTCGGTGGTGAGTATGACACTACAGGTCTGGGTTAAACTTTCCAGAGCCATAATGGCAGCCATCAACTCCATGCGGTTATTAGTGGTTTCAGGTTCGCCACCGCAAAGTTTTTTCTCTTTATCATCGTAACGTAATAAGGCACCCCAACCACCGGGGCCGGGATTACCTCGACATGCACCATCGGTCCAGGCTTCAACTATCTTGTTCATAATTTTCCTTGTGATGAGGTTTCATAGGTTCGACTAGTCCGGTGGCAACAATGCGTTTGCGTGTGGTCCAGCGTGGACGAATCGGGGTCAGGGTGACCACCCGTTTCTTGGCAACAATGGCATAGCCGCCACCAAAGATCGGCCACAGGCGTTGCCCCAGTTTTTCCAGAAAACCCAGTTTACGGAGTAAACCACTGTGTTGCAGCGGAGGCCGAAAAAAATAGTAATGGGTTTCCAGCAGATCAAATCCTAATAGTGATAACCAGTCCCGCACCCGGTTAACGCTGCGAAAAGTACCGCACCACGGCACCATTTTTCGCCAACCCAGCGCCAGCCGCCAGAGCATCCAGAAGCTGAAGGGATTAAAGCCTAAAATCACCACGTGACCTTCTGCGATTAACACCCGCTCAGTTTCACGCAACACCTCATGAGGCTGTGAAGAAAATTCAAGAATATGCGGCAGAATCAGCACATCAACCGTATCCGTTTGTAACGGAAGCTGATGAACCTCGCCCTGAAAACCCGAGGGCTCCAGCGGTGGCAAATACTCCTCGGCACAAATATTCATCACCATCTGCCGCGATACCCGGCTAGCGGTAAATTTGTCCGCCTGTAGAGGATGCGCCAGTGCCACCAGATAATACCCAAACAAATCGGGCAGGATTTCATCCAGCAGCCGCTTTTCTGTTTTTACCAGCTGCACGCCCACTCGGCTGTCAAACCAGTCGAATAATTCATGCCAGACCCTGGGAGCCGGGTCACAGCGATTAGTGCGGCGTTTAGAGTCCGGATTTTTTTTACGAAATTGCATGCAAATTTATACGCCGATTAAAGTTTTCCGTTGAATATCCCGACAACAAAATTATCGGTTTGATATACTGTATCGCATTCAGTACTCTGCCTTAGCAACTGATTTAATTACACCTAATTAATTGGCATCACAGTATTTGTGTGGTAGCCACCTTATTATATTCGCACATGAGAGAGCTGAAATCAGATTAATGCGAAATTCCTTATTATTTTCAATGCTTTTTCTCATGCTGACCACCGTGTTGCTCAGCGCCTGCAATCTGATGCCACAGGAAGCCAGCCTGGCTCCCAGTGATGCTCAAGCTATAGCAGAACCGGAAAAATTAGTTTCCGAATCTGAGCTGAAAAAACCAGTCGGCACCCCGACGCTCGCCGCAATCAGCGAATATCGGGTCAGCGGGGATGCCAGTTTTCCAGCTGACTGGTCAGGCTTTGACGCGGGCAGCAACATCTTTGCCAATACCAAGCCCGATGATCTATGGCAGCGCATCCGTGATGGTTTTGCCATTGAAGATATCGAGCACCGACGCATTCAGCAACAACTTAACTGGTACATCCGCCATCCGGCCTATATGCAACGGGTGGCAGAACGTGCCCGCCCCTACCTTTATTATATTGTTGAAACCCTGGAAAACAACAATATGCCCAGTGAAATTGCCCTGCTGCCGATAGTCGAAAGTGCCTTTCAGCCTTTCGCCTATTCTCACGGTCGCGCTTCAGGCATCTGGCAGTTTATTCCATCCACCGGCCGTCGCTACGGTCTGAAACAGGACTGGTGGTATGATGGCCGCCGTGATGTTTACGCGGCAACCCAGTCCGCCGCACGACTGCTCACCAACCTGCAAAAACAATTCAAGGGTGACTGGTTGCTGGCACTGGCCGCCTACAACTCCGGTGAAGGCACGGTTCATCGCGCGATTAAAAAGAATCGCCGCAAGGGCAAGCCTACTGATTTCTGGTCGCTGAGCCTGCCACCCGAAACCCGCGCCTATGTGCCCAAACTACTGGCGCTGAAAATATACATTGAGAATCCGGAAGCCTATCAACTCGATATGCCGGCGATTGCCAACGAACCCTACTTCGAACGGGTCGAAATCAAGCATCAGCTTGATCTGGCAAAAGCCGCAGAGCTGGCTGAAATCGAGCTGGATGCCCTGTATCAGCTTAACCCCGGCTTCAACCGCTGGGCCACCTCGCCCAAAGGCCCCAGCTACCTGTTGCTACCCCTGGACAAAGCCGACATCTTCCGTGAAAAACTGGCAAAACTACCCGATAATGCTCATATCACCTGGGTACGCCATAAAATACGTTCCGGCGAAACACTCAGCAGCATTTCACAGAAATACCGCACCAGCATCCAGACCATCAAACAGGTCAATCACATCCGTGGCACCCGTCTGCGCGCCGGGCATAGCCTGACTATTCCCGTGGCCAGCAAACGCCCACAGAGCTACCGCCTGAGTGCCAGCCAACGCAAAAGTAAGCGACAAAATATTCCCCGCAAAGGGATTAAACTGACTCACATAGTGCAGACTGGCGATACCTTCTGGGATCTGGCCAGTCGCCATAAAGTCAGCGTGCGCCAACTGGCAAGCTGGAACAGCATGGCACCGCGTGACCCATTGATGCCGGGACAAAAGCTGGTGATCTGGTCACGTACCGGTAAATCAGTATCACACAATGATTCTTCCGTATTTTTTACTCCACCACGTTCACGTAATATTACCAAACGTATCGGTTACCGTGTCCGTGCCGGTGACTCTCTTGCCCGCATTTCACAAAGATTTCGGGTCAGCATTGATCAGTTATGCCGTTGGAACCGCATTAACAAAAATAAATACCTGCAACCCGGTCAGCGCCTGACGCTCTACGTCGATGTCACCCGCCAATCTAGTTAAGCCCCCAGGCTAAACTTGCAACACATCATTAGCCACGGTTCTTCCGCTAGCTCTCTCTCCCATCAAGACCTGGGGTATTAGATATTTCTAAATCAACACTTCAGCCGCAAGATAAAAATCTTTGCGTACAGCTAATTTCCATCCTAATATTAGCCAAAGTGAATTATTTAATTCTAAACCCTGTATTTAACTCGGGCTCAAGGCCAAAATAACACCGCGTGAACGGACAAGACGCTACAGCAAACAAGACTTCCTCCCCGATCAAAATTCCCGGATATCGTATTAAGGGGGTGCTGGGTCGTGGCGGTATGGCAACTGTATATCTTGCCATTCAGGAAAGTCTTAACCGCAAAGTTGCCCTGAAAATTCTCGATCAGAATCAGGTACAGGGCGAGCAATTCTCCAAACGCTTTCTACGTGAAGCCCGTATCGTCAGCCAACTCATGCATCCCAATATTGTTACTGTCTTCGATGTTGGTGTGTATCAAGGCTATCACTATCTTTCAATGGAATACATTGCCGGGCGTGATTTGAAACAGGCCTATATGGATCTTTCCAGAAAAGAACTCATCAACATTATCAAGGATATCGCCCGGGCTCTGAATTTTGCCGCCAAAAAAGGTTACGTACATCGGGATGTTAAGCCTGAAAATATCATGCTGCACGAAGGTGATAACCGTGTGCTGTTAATGGACTTTGGTATCGCCCGTAGTTACCAAAACAACCATGGCCTGACCAAAGCGGGCAGCGCGTTGGGCACCCCCTATTACATGAGTCCGGAACAAAACAAAGGACTCAATGCTGATCACCGTTCGGATATCTATAGTCTGGGTGTCGTGTTCTTTTATGTACTCAGTGGCTATGTTCCCTACGATGCTGACTCTGCTGTTGCCATTGGCATCAAACATATCACCGCCGCCATTCCTGAACTCTCTGGCGAACTGAAAATCTTTCAACCTATTATCAACACCTGCATGGCAAAAGAAGCCGATGATCGTTACCAGACGGCTGCTGAACTAATCCAGGCATTAGATAAAATAAGCGATGCCGATCTGCTCGCGATCGAAGAACGAAATACTTCCTTTCAACAAAAAGGTAAAGACCACCATGCCCGGACATTAGTTGGTGCCGAGTTTGATTCGCATATAAATAATAGCAGCTCCAGCAACACCGCAGCTCCAGCAACATCGGCATCCGTTTCTAAACCTCATGAGCGAAAAGCCTTTCGGGGTTTTCTGCTGATCCTTGTGTTACTAATTAGCGGCAGCCTGATTTATCAACAACGCAATGAACTCATTAACTACAGCAAAAGTTTTAATATCAGCTGGCTGAATAAATTTTTCGAAAAAATACAGCCCTTAACTCATCAGCAAACAGCTGATAAAGTTCAAAAAAATGAAGTCAAAACATCCACCATACCTGCTTCCGTGGTAACACCGGTAAAAACATCCGTAGAGACCGATGAAATTAAAGTACAACAAATAATAAAAACACAGCATGCTCTAAAATTAAACTACATTGATAAAATTCAATCTCTGATTGACACCAAAAAACCCTCACAGGCACTTGAGCTGATGGCACAAATGCAGGACAGCTTTCCTGAGCTAAGTGAAGAAGTAAAATTTATTAACACCCGGGAACAATTACAGCAGGCACAAACCATAGCCGGGCAACTTGATAAGGCGAAAAAATATATCGAGTCAGGCACTATCTTTAGCGCAGACAAAAATAACGCTATTAGCGAACTTGAAACGATACTAAGACTTCAAGCTGATAATCAGGAAGCACTCATTCTTTTAGGGAATATAAATCGTCGCTGGTTGACAAAATCAATACAACAGTCAGCTTCATGGCGATTACGCAAAGATCTACAGGCACTCGATAGTCTACTCGGCAGACTAAACACTAAGCATGCACCGTTGCTCACGCAACAAAAAGAACTGCAACAGGCTATAAGTAATATTGCCAGAATCATGAACCTGCTAAAGCTGGCCGATGAAAATTTTAATAATGGTCTATACATCAGCCCGGGAAATAATAATGCTTACCAGCATTATCAAAAGGTACTCTCAGTTTCCCCGCACAACCGTCATGCAAAGGAACAACTCCGCGCCATCAAAATTCAACTGGAAAACCAGATCACCCAGTCCATCAATGAAGATCGATTAACCCAGGCAAGCATCTTCCTTGAGCAAATACAATCCGTTTATGGACGCAGTAACTGGCTCTTGAAGATTGAAGCCTCACTTGAACAAGCCATAGATGCCCGCCAACCAAAAATTGATAAAGTTCTGTTAAGCTCCAGCCCATTAAAATCATTGAACCAGGCGCAGGAAACAAACTTGCAACCCGGACGCAGACTCTATGTCGGTTTCCATTTCAAAAATATGGTCAATGCTCCTACTCTGTTACAGGCTGCACTCCTGGACGGCAGTGGACGCATAAAAATAGCCCAGAAGCCTGTCATTTTATCTGCCAGTGAAGGCAATCACTTTTTTCAAATTGATCTCCCAGTGGAAGGTTTTAGCGAAGGCAGCTATATTCTGGAAGTACGGCTGGAAAACAAACGACTATTAAGTCAAACTTTCCTGGTTGGCAGCATAAATCAACCCTGATTCACCTGGAGTATCAATGTGTTTCGATTTATTTATTTATCGATAGTACCCTGCTTATTTATATTAAGCGGTTGTCAAACCCCCATCAGTACACAGGAACTTGAAAGTCGCAACCAGTCCTTACTACAACAACTGAATAGCGCAGAGAATAAAATCAAACAGCTGGAATCAGAGCAGAATAAATTACAAAGCACGCTGGATGAATCCAATCGGGTGCTACAAATTATCGGTAAAGAAAAGTCATCCCGCTTTACTGAATCCACCCTATTACGCAGTCAGGTACGTCACTTCGCACAAACTCAAATTGACGTTTATAAATCATTCCTGGTTAACAATAATTTGCTCGACTATGTAGGCGGCGAACTGGTAAAGCGTAAACAATATGATAACCGCCCCATCATGCTGGTTGATCTGAAAAATGAAATACCCCACTCCGGCGTACTTACCGGTATCGGTGCCTACTATGCCCGGCCCACCGAAATGACTGTCAAAATACTACGTAAAATAGAAGACAAGCTCGTAGTGGTATGGGAAAGTCGTATGCTTAAAATTAAAAAAACAGGGCTCATCAAAACCCGATTCAACGTTACGGTCGGTGTCGAAAAAGGCGACATACTGGGATATTACTTTCCCAAAGCCGCAACGGTTGCCTTCGACAAAGGTACTGGCGATACCCGTTATCTAAACCGCAACTTACGCCCCGGTTCCAGCATTAGCCCATCAGCTCTCGAAGGCGATGAGCAGCGAGCCTACTCACTGGGTGTCTATGGTTTATTGAAATAAACTACCCATCTCCCAAAAGGAGAGCGGGCGTTAGCATAGATAGGGTGGGCATGGGGTTTATGCCCACCATTGCGAATACTCCGGAACCTGAGTTATCCCCACAAAATTAGAGTCTCGTAAGTTGGGTAGAGCAACGCGAAACCCAACATTGTTGCGATCATTTCTGTTGGGCTTCGCGTTGCTCTGCCCAACCTACACCTAATTAATAAGCTCTGCGTTATCTGATTCCACTTTGCCTGCCGTGATTGTCATCAGATGACAACGGACTTCATGCTCGCTATCTAAAATCGAAACAGGTGGATAAGTTTGCCTGCATTTTTCTATTGCCTGTGCACAGCGGGGATGAAAGTGGCAGCCCTGCGGGGGATAAATAGATGAAGGTAACTCACCTTCAAGTCGGATGATTTTTCTATTTTTGCTTTTTTCAATTACCGGCACGGCTGATAACAGGGCCTGCGTGTAAGGATGTTTGGGCGATGTTAATAATGTCTCGGCTGGGCCTTTTTCAACAATACGCCCGAGATACATCACCGCAATTTCATGCGCTAAATATTCTACTACGGATATATTATGGGTAATGAAGAGATAGCTTACCCCCAGTTCCAGTTGCAATTTTTTTAATAAATTCAAAGTCTGTGCCTGTACTGAAACATCCAGTGCACTGGTGGGTTCATCACAGACTATAACATCCGGTTTAACAGCCAATGCCCGGGCAATACTGATACGCTGTCGCTGTCCACCGGAAAATTCATGTGGATAACGATACTTTGCATCAAGCGGCATACCCACCTGTTCCAGTAAACGGTCGATCATCTGTTCACCTTGGGCTGATGTTGTGACTATGTGCTGTGCACGCATGCCTTCCTGCAGAATCTCACCCACCATCATTCGAGGATTCAGGGATGAAAAAGGATCCTGAAAAATAATCTGAAAGTGTGCACGTAGCCGACGCAGTTTACTGCCTTTGAGCGTGGTCAGTTCCTGCTGCTGATTCTGTACATGCAAACTCACCGAACCGGCACTGGGTCGAATCAATTGTAATAAAGCTTTGCCGACTGTGGTCTTGCCACAGCCAGACTCACCCACCAGAGCCAGAGTTTGTCCCTGATGTAAATTAAGATCAATGCCATCGACGGCATACACCTGTCCAACGGTGCGTTTAAATAATCCTTTGCGAATGGGAAAGTGGACTTTAAGATCCCGCGCCTTCATGACCAGCGGTTTCTCTGCTCGACTTTCGGTTTTCAGAGATTCTGCTTTGGCCTTAAAACAGCTTTCATCAATCGACGAACGTTGCGCATATAAATGGCAGCGCACCTGATGGCCATTGCTTAATTGGTACCAGTCCGGTATTTCAGAATGGCAGGGGGCATGAGCCTGTTCACAGCGTTCCACAAACCGGCAAGTCTTAAATTCAGTATCCAGGGGCGGCACATTGCCACGTATGGTTTCAAGCTGGGTATCACGTTTACCCATGTTTGGCAGGGCAGCAAACAGTTTACGTGAATAGGGATGAGCAGAAGCTGAAAAAAATTGTTCACGTGTGGCCGTCTCAATGATCTGTCCGGCATACATCACCGCCAGACGATCAACCCGATCGGCAACAATGCCAAGATCATGGGTGATCAATAAAATCGCCATGCCAGTTTTTTTCTGAACTTCTTTGAGCAAATCCAGTACCTGGGCCTGAATAGTAACATCCAGTGCAGTAGTTGGCTCATCGGCAATCAATAAGTCAGGTTTCGCTGCCAGTGCCATGGCGATCATCACCCGCTGCTTCATACCTCCGGATAGCTGATGCGGATAGTCATGCAGGCGGCGTGCAGGATCAGGTATACCCACGGCGGCCAGCGTGCTTATCACTTCAGCCTGTATGCTTTTCTTACTCGTATTCGTCTGCACTTGTACACGAACTACTTCTGCGATCTGCTCGCCGATGGTTATGACCGGATTCAGCGAGGTCATGGGTTCCTGAAAGATCATCGCCATACGTTGTCCGCGAATAGCACGCATCTGCTGTTCTGAGTATTGCAATAGATCCTTGCCTTCAATCATTACCCGACCCGCGACAATGCGGCCGGCGGGTGCGGGGACTAATTGCATCAAGGACAGGGCCGTCATGGACTTACCACAGCCGGATTCCCCCAGCAGGGCGAAGGTCTCACCTTTGTGAATTTTAAAACTGACTTTATCTACGACCCGGAAAGGTTTGTCCTTGTGGCCAAACCAGGTGCTGAGTTTTTCAACCTGCAACAGAAGTTCACTCATCAAGCTTTGCCCCGCTGATTCAAACGCGGATCAAAGGCATCCCGTACCGCATCAGAAAACAAATTTGCGGCCAGCACCAGGGTAAACATAAACACAAAGGCCGCCACCAGCGACCACCAGACCACCGGCTCGCGGGCTAATTCCAGTCGCGCGCCGTTGATCATATTGCCCCAACTGATAGTGGAGGGATCAACCCCAACCCCCACATACGACAGCACGGCTTCGGCCAGTACCAGTCCACTGAAGTCCAGCACCACCATGATCAGGACAATGTGTAAAACATTAGGTAACAGATGGCGGCCAATAATCGTGAAGTGACCAACGCCAAACGCGGTGGCCGCCTGAATGTAATCCATTTCCCGTAGCTTCAGCGTTTCCCCGCGTAACAGGCGACAGAGTCCCGTCCAGCTGGTAATACCCAGCACCACACACAGCGCCAGTAATTTCATGTCGGCCTGATCACTCACTGATTCAAATAGCTCGGGATGATTCGCCATATAAACCTGAATCGATAACACCGCGGCGGCAATTAATAATACGGCGGGAACCGAACTCAGGGTGGTGTAAATATATTGAATCAGATCATCAACCCAGCCGCGAAAATAGCCAGCCATGATGCCGAGCAAAATCGCAAAGGGCAGCATGATTAAGGTGGTCAATGTACCGATCACCAGTCCCGTACGAATACTCTTGAGCCCCAGATATAAAACATCCTGACCTACTTTATCAGTACCAAAAATATGATAGAAAAAACTTAATTCCCAGATAGCTCCCGAAAAAATAATCAACACCGCGAGGCTAAGCATCACCATTCGTAAGCCCTTCGCCGAATCCGCTCGGCGATACTGTTGCCAGCTTTGAGCAAAGGACAATGATTGACGTTGAGCCAGAAAGATCAACATTCCGCTCAATAGCAGAGCAAACAGGATCACGCCCTGCCCGGCTCCGCTCAGGGCTTTAAATAAAATATCTCGACTGCGCTGGTGAGCAGGATCGGTTAAATGTGCCGCACCATACAGCAGTCTCGGGAAATCCCGGTATTGACTACCATCAGCCGCATTCAGGGTTTCTTTGGCGTACAACTGATACGCAAAGGGCTCGGAATAAGTTTTCTCGGTACGCTCACGCAAATGCGTTAAGAGCGCATCAAAGGCACTGAAGACTTCAACCGAATATAATTGTTCAGCTATATCTTGCTGCTGTGCGGGCAGCGGTTGACGATAATGAATGGAGTCCAGTAAACCGATGCAAACATAGGCCGATAAAATAACAATAGCTATCAGGGCTCGGCGATTTTCTAGCACATGCCGCCAGGGCAGGCGCAGATGCGGTTTGTAACGAATATAGGCAACGAGAAAAATTACTGCGACCATTAATAGATAGATGAAGCGATCCGTCCACAGCACTACCGGCTTCACCCCAAATAGTCCCGGCAACAGCATGAGTAATGCGCTCATGCCAATAACAATAAGCAGGGGCAGGAACCAGAATTTTTTGCTGATAGTTTTCATTTCGCTCACCATCCTCAACTCAACCTGATCCTGGGATCAACCAGCGTATAGGAAATATCAGTGAGAATTAAACCGAAAATATAAAGTACAGATCCAAGAAACACCATCGCCCGCACAATGGCAAAATCCTGATTGCGAATGGCGTCAATGGTATAACTGCCTAAACCGGGAATACCAAAAAAAGATTCAATTAACAGACTGCCCATAAACAGCGTGGGAATAACCACCACCGCACCGGTAAGAACAGGGATCATCGCATTTTTTAAAACATGGCGGAACAGAACGCTCAATTCGGATAATCCTTTAGCCCGTGCAGTACGCACATAGTCACGATTAATCTCTTCAAGGAAAATAGTGCGATACCAGCGCGAGCCTGCGCCAATGCCGCCAATGACACCAATGATCACCGGCAGAATTAAAAACTTGATCGCACTCATACCGGTGTCATAACCAGAGATGGGCACCAGATGCAGTAACTTACCGATCAGGAACTGTCCGCCGATAATATAGAACAAGCCAGAAATCGACATCAGAACCACACACAGAACCACGCCCCAGACATCAATGTAAGTTGCCCGGAAAAAAGCCAGCAACATGGCGAAGGTAATATTAACCAGAAGTCCAATAATAAACACCGGCACGGCGATGGCAAGGCTCGGCCACATGCGCTGGCTAATATCAAAGCCAATATCACGGCCATCATCGGCACTACCGAAGTTAAAGGCAAACAGACTCACTGACTTGTCGAAAAAAATAGTCCTAGTTAGCGTCTCCAGCCCCTGGGCATCGCTATTAAAAATTAAAGGTTGATCATAACCGCGTTCCTGTTTCCATTTATCAATCGCTTCCGGCGTGACCCGTTTCACCCCTAGATGCATGCGCGCCATATCTTCTGGACTATTGACCAGAAAAAACAGGGTGAAGGTCAACAGATTCACGCCGATTAAAATAGGAAGGGCATACAGCATGCGCCGGATTATATAGGCAAACATTATTGCTGCTCCCGGCTTCTCGCCAGCCCGGATTTGCGTTCTTTACGGCGGTAAACCACCAGCGCAGGAATCACACTAACCACCAGTGCTATAAATAATAAAGCCAATGGCCAGACTACGGGTGGATTCCATTTCGCACGTTTCAGTTCGCGCAGGGCAGGATCCAGTCGTCGATATTTCAGTGCATTGTTGGCCATCAAGTTCGCCTTGGCATTAAGGTACCAGCGATGGTGCAGGACAAACTGTTTGGGATGAAAACCCCAGATCCACGGACTGTCTCGACGCACAATTTCAACCATCTGCTGAATAATGGCCATTCGTTCCGGCGTGTTGTTCATGGTTTTCATTTTTTCAAATAAACGATCATATTTTTCACTGGCATAATTTGCCGCGTTCTCGCCATGATTTTTTACCTTGCCATTGGGACCGTATAATAAAAACAGAAAATTTTCAGGATCGGGATAATCGGCATTCCAGCCCCACATAAACAACTGTGCATTGCCCTTGCGCATTTTTTCCTGAAAGCGATTGTAATCGGTATTACGTACCACCAGTTCCAGATCAATTTTCTTTAACTGCTTTCGCAACCAGTCAAACCGAGCCTTATCTTCCGGCCCACCGCCAGTAATATCCAGGTGTATTAACAGGGGTTTGCCGGTACGGCTATCCCGTCCTCCCGGATAGCCTGCGCGTGCCAACAGGGCTTTCGCCTCATCGACTGATTTACGCTGTGCACGCCCATTTTTCCAGTCATAAACATAGGGATTAATACCCCCCGCACCTTCAATATGACCAAAGATCCCCGGTGGAATCAAATCCTGTGCTGGCATCCCACGGCCATTAAAAAAGATGGAAATAAACTCTTCATAATCCACCGCAATCGAAATCGAGCGGCGCAGCAGACGTGCGCGTTCAGAATCCCCGCCAATCACCGGATCCAGCATATTGAAACCCATATAGGAAATGGAAGTCTGCACATTGGTGAGTAAAGCAATCTCTTTATCCCGCATCAATGGGGTCAGCCCCGCCTCTCCCAGACTACTGAATTGTATGGCCTGATCAAAACTGTCCGAGCTCACCCCGGACACATCATAATATCCCTGTAAAAATTTAGCCCAGATAGGAATGCTTTCCTTCTCCAGATTGTAAATAACTTTATCGATAAAAGGCAGGCGCTTACCGGCATCGTCCAGCCAGCCCTGTTCCCGATCGCCGGCCTCACCTTCGGTCGGATAAAACTGCGGATGAAAATTAGGATTACGCTCCAGCACCATGCGCAAATTGGGATCATTCAAGGTGAGCATATAGGCTCCGGTGCCCACCGGGTACCAGTCCAGACTGATATTGCGCTCTTTCATTCCTGCCTGTGAATAAAACTGATCCGCCTCCCAGGGCATGGGGGCAAAAAAGGGCATGGCCAGCCAGTACAGTAATTGCGGATAACGTCCCTTCACCTTAATACGATAAGTGTAGCGATCCACCACTTCCACCCCCGCAAGCGGGTATTTTCGCAGATCTAAAAAATGAGGGCCGGCCGAATCGGCGGATAACAGTTTCCAGGCCTGCGCCAGTGTCCCGGCATACTCTGACAGTCCTACAATATACTCATTCATTAAACCCTGAATAGGCGAGTTCAGGCGCGGATGCGCCAGTCGTTTGATCTGGTACACATAATCCTCAGCCACCAGTTCACGGCTGGCCTGCACCGGAAAATCAGATAGCGTGTGTATATTTTCCAGTGCAGATTCGTCCAGCGACAAATAAAGCGGCTGTCCCTGCGCATCCCGTGCAAAAGCCGGATGTGGTTGAAAACGAATGCCGGGACGAATGCGAATATCATAGACGCTATAAGCCACCTCATCGGCTGCTGCCGCATCAATTTCCTTACCAGCCTCATCATAATAACGGGGCTGTGGCATGGCCTCAGCGGTCAGAGGGATAAGTTCATAAGGGCGCTTGAGATAATGGTATTGCAGTGGCGGCTCATAGATCTGACCAATAAAAGCATACTCGTTGGAGCTGTAGGAACGAATGGGATCAAGATGTTTGGGCCGCTCAGAAAAGGAGGAGTAGAGAATATTCTGGCCAGCATCACGGCGCGGGTAAGGATTGTTCCAGGCCGCCTGAGCAGCCTGAATCAGCAGCAGGCTTAATAATATCGCCAGCGTTCCCCGGAGACTCAGCAGAGCCGGGCCATCACTTCGAAACAAAAACCACCGCCTCCCTTTTAATACCAACAATATTATTCTCTCTCTGAATTTGAAAGCAGACCGCAGCTCTAACGAGGTTTTAATATGAGCTAACAACATATTTATCCGGCCACTTCATTGTGGCACAGTTTATTATAATTAGAGGCGGAAGGAAAAGGCCCCAGAGAAGTTAACCTTATTCACTATGCGGCTCTTTTCCCGGCCGTTAAATTCCGGTATTGTATGCAAATAAATCGCATGTGTGAGACTTGCTTCACCTTCATACAGCCAACCTGTTTAATCATAATTTTTCAAACATAATTCAAGGGTATAAAAGATGGGGTTTCTTCAAGGTAAACGTGCTCTAATCGTCGGACTCGCCAGCAACCGTTCAATCGCCTATGGCATTGCCAAAGCCATGCATCGAGAAGGTGCCGAGCTGGCTTTCACCTACCAGAATGACAAGCTCGAAGGACGTGTGGCCAAGATGGCCGGTGAACTGGACTCTGAGATTATTGTTCCCTGCGATGTCAGCAGCGATGAACAAATCGATACCGTATTCGATAAGCTCGATAACTACTGGGATGGCCTGGATATCATCATTCACTCCGTCGCCTTTGCCCCCCGCGCCGAACTCGAAGGCGACTATCTGAACAGCGTCACCCGCGAAGGTTTCCGCGCCGCCCACGAAATCAGCTCCTATAGTTTTGCTGCGCTAGCCAAGTCTGGTATGCGCATGATGGAAGGGCGTGATGGCTCGCTACTAACCCTGAGCTATCTGGGTGCCCAGCGCGCCATGCCCAGCTATAATGTCATGGGGCTAGCCAAGGCCAGCCTCGAAGCCAATGTACGTTACATGGCACAAAGCCTCGGCCCCGATGGTATTCGGGTTAACGCTATCTCTGCCGGCCCGATTAAAACCCTTGCCGCCGCCGGCATTAATAATTTCCGCAAAATGCTGAAAGAAGTCGAAGGCACCGCTCCCCTGCGCCGTAACGTCACCATTGATGATGTTGGCAATGCCGCCGCCTTCCTGTGCTCTGATCTGGCCGCCGGTATTACCGGTGAAATCACCTATGTGGATGCTGGCTATAACATCATCGGTATGCGCCCACTGGATTTTGAATAAAGAACACCTTCACCGGTTCGTTCTTTTTAAAAACTTGTGTATCTGCAGGCTTGTCTACTAAACAACAAAGTAGACTGACTGTAGGTATACTGGAAAGACAAACAGTAGCATGCAGGTAAAAAATATTTCATCTCATCATTGAATATTTCCTGGTCTCATACAAATACAAAATAAATTTTCCTGCAGCAGACAGAATGCCCAGTTCATCATCTATTCAGCTACTATGAGATAAACAAGTACGGCTGAAGCCGCAGCTACAGGTAATGAGGCCATGAAAAAATACAACATACTTTATTTCATAATTATAATTTTATATTCGAGTCTAATACATGCTGATAACCTCGAATATAATTTAGCAGAGGCGATAACCCGAGGTGACATCGAGCAGGCAAAGGAACTCATCGCCCAGGGAGCCGATGTCAATAAAAAGCAGGAACCCTTTCAACAACCCCCCATCATATTTGCACCCCTGGCAGGTATCGAATTTGTTAGCTTATTGGTAGAAAACGGTGCTAATGTTAATGCCCGAGATCAGGACAACAACACCGCACTGATGAATGCCTGCCTTTATGGACAAATGGAAATTGCTGAGTATCTTATCTCAAAAGGTGCTGATATTACTGCAACCAATAAAGATGATTTGACGGTATTAGAAGCCGCCCAAATATCTAAAAACAGTAATTTAATCCAACTCATCAAGTCCAAAAGCATCCTGCCATGAATTTCAGGCCCGGCAGGAATTAAATGCATGCAGTATGTCAGCGGATTCATTGTTAACTGCCAGTAATTTACTTTTCTTCATTACTCAGTAATAGCTGTTGCTATCCTGCAACATATAAATCCAGAGCGTTGCCGCAATCAGCATTAGCAGACACACGGCCGGAGCTGCGCGATGATTTAGTCGCATGCTCAGTGGTGCAAGTAACAACAGCAAAGCCGGTCCCATGGGCAGTTCCACATAAAAACGGGCGATAGCCAGCAATAACAAATAAAGCAAGGCCTGCGGTAACAGCATTAAAACCGACAGACGGCTTGACAGCAAACGCTGACCCAGTTCAGCGATCGCAAAAATACCGGCTGCTGCCGCCAGTGCCCCCGCCAGTTGCGCAATCAGCAAACTACCGGCCAATGCAGTACAAACGGCCAGTGCGGTAGCACTCATGCTGAGAATAATTGCAGGCGAAGGCGACGAGCTATTGAGAATAACAAGTGCAGCGGCCACTAACACCACAAACAGAAGTTCGATGGCAATAGCAGGGGAAAACACATACTGTAACAATGGCTGGCTTATAAGCAGCAGGGCAACACTAAATACAAACAACCAGCCAGCTTTTCGATACATCGCTGGCATGAAAACAATACCAACAAAAGCCAGCCCGGCCAACCATAACCAGTCCACAGCTTCAGCCGGTGGTAATGCCGGCAGATTTAATATCCAGAAACAGGCAGGCAGCCAGGCAGCAAAAAGTCCAATAGCCTGCCTGGGTGTATTTGGCTGCGCTATTTTATAAACGGCAAAGGACAGCAACAAAGGCAGGATGAGTGTTTGCAATAATAGTTGAATCTGCATAATAAATACCCGCTCCAGTACAAAAGCTAAAGCATGGTGCTATCCATACTCTCGCCCACTGTTTATTTTCGAATCGCTTCCATATCGATCATCAAGCTGACATCATCTCCAATCCCACCCTGCATATAATCCATGCCAAATTCACTGCGCTTAAGCCGGGCACTGGCAGAATAACCACTGCGATAGCTGCCCCAGGGATCCCTGGCTGCACGTTTAGCTTTCACTGTCAGTGTTAAGGGACGGGTTTTCCCATGCATAGTCAGATTTCCGCTAATACTCACTGGCTCACCCTTACTATTGTATTTCACCTCGGTGGAGGTAAAAGTGATCAGGGGGAACTGGCGGGCATTAAAAAAATCCGGGCTGCGTAAATGCTCATCCCGTTTTTTATGATTAGTATCGATGCTCGCGGTTTTTATACGAACTTCAAGTTTTGAGTGCCCCGCTGGATTCAAATCAAACTCACCTTCAAGTTCATTAAAACGACCCTGCAGCTCGCTGTAACCCAGGTGGCTGATGCTGAAAATCGCGGAGGCATGACCGCTATCAATAACGTAGTGGCCAGGTTTGGCTGGGTCTGCCTGACTAATCTGACTGAACATCAGGCCACTGCCAATAATGACGGCGCTGAAAAAAGGACGGGTAAATTTATGTTTAAGCATGTTCATGGTCATTCTCCTGTGGACTCCATAAAAGATGAATGAAGTATCAACTGTATTGTTTACACCATCAATACAACCATTATTGATACACTGTTAACAATATGGATACAATCAACCCATGAACAAGCTAAATTGCATGAAAGCCCTGGTTGCTGTGGTTGAGGCCGGCGGGTTCACCAACGCAGCGCGCAAGCAGCGTCAGTCCAAAAATTTACTCAGCAAATATGTGGCTCAGCTGGAAGCCGACTTGAATGTGCGTCTGCTCAACCGCTCAACCCGCAAAGTCAGCACCACGCCAACCGGACAGGCCTATTACGAACGTTGCCTGCCGATACTGGCCGAGCTGGACGAACTGGAATCCTCAGTGCTGGCCAACCAGAGCACACCAAGGGGAGGCTTGCGCATCAGTGCCCCCATCTGCTTTGCCGAGTTATATCTGATGCCGCTCATCAGTGAGTATTCAAAACGCTGGAGCGATCTCAATATAGACATCAACCTGTCCGACCGCTTCGTTGATCTGGTGGAAGATGGCATTGATCTCGCCCTGCGAATTGCCGATCTCCCCGATTCCAGTCTGGTCGCGCGCCGCTTATGCCCAGTACGTACCATCGTCTGTGCAAGTCCAGCCTATTTGCGCCAACATGGCCGGCCGGAACACCCATCGGAATTAATCCACCATCAGGGAATTTTTGATTCTAATATTACCCATAATCGGCAATGGTTATTTCAGGATCAAGGTGAAAAACTGACCGTCACATTAACCGGTTCCATTACCGTCAACAGCATTCCGGCAGTACGTGAATTACTGCTGGATGATCTTGGCCTGGCTCTGTGTCCTGACTTTGCCGTTACCGAAGATATTCGTCAGGGACGACTTGAGGAAGTACTGCCCGAGTATGCCTTCCACAATATGGCACTGTATGCGCTCTACCCACACCGTCGCCATCTATCTGCCAAAGTACGCTTGCTGATTGATATGCTGGTAGAAAATTTTTCCGACATTAAATAAGTTAAACATCTGAAGTAAAAATCCACGTTCTTAGAACGTGGATTTTTACTTGATATTTCCGAACATCTGAAAACCGAACAAATTTTACGCCGCTCTCAGAAAATGGATGCTCTTGGCCAACTCACTGGTGGTATTGCACACGACTTTAATAATCAACTAGGCATCGTTAACGGTTACCTGGAATTACTGGGAGAGGCAAACGAAAGCAACCCGCAGGCTCGCAGCTGGATAACCACTTCCCGCAAAGCCACTCGGTGCTGCATCGACCTTACCCGGCAGCTACTTAATTTTTCACGCCAACAGCAGATGAACACTGAAGTCATCGATCTGGCGGAAGAAATCATGAGTCTCAAAGAACTTATCCAGCGCACGGTCACCCCGGCAATAGAAGTCCGTTATGAAATTAGTGACAAGCTGTGGTCGATAAAATCAAGCCGAGGGGATCTGGAAGATGCCCTGTTGAATCTGATAATCAACTCACGTGATGCCATGCCTGATGGCGGCAAGCTCATCATCGGTTTAAACAATGAAGTACTCGGTGAAAATGAATTTGATAATCAAAATATTCAATCAGGTGATTATGTGTGTATCACAATTGGTGATACCGGAACGGGAATTCCTAAAGAAATTCAAGAGCATGTTTTTGATCCTTTCTATTCGACCAAAGACGTGGGCAAAGGCACCGGACTTGGACTATCCATGATTTACGGTTTTATGAATCGCAATCAAGGGCACATTCACCTTTATTCTGAGCCCGGTGAGGGCACCCATATTAATCTCTATTTCCCTCGTTCAGAAAAAGAACACGCGCAACCGGTGAAAAAAATCAATGCAGATGAGCTCAAACCCAGCGGCCAAAATGAAACCATTCTCATTGTCGATGATGAGGAATCATTACGAGAGCTTGCCGCTGAATTATTACGCGCACAAGGTTATCAAGTTTTGACTGCGGAAAATGGAAATGAAGCCTTAACTATTTTAGCAGGTGAACAGCCTGTCGATCTATTATTTAGTGATGTCGTTATGCCCGGCGGCATGAATGGTTATCAGCTTGTTGAAAAAGCAAGGGGACTACGAGCCAATATAAAAATTCAGCTTACCACCGGGCTGGCCGATATATCACCGGGCAATACTCAACAGCCTATCCCCACAGAGAATATTTTGCAAAAACCATACAGCCGATCAAACCTGATTAACTATATTAATAAAATATTTTCACACTAACATTAAACCGAGAAAGATCAGCAACAAAGAGCTTCGAATGGTCATCGAGCAGGTGTCAAAATTTACAAATAAAATCTATGGTATTGCTTAAAAATTCGTGGGCCCCCCTCAGATTTAAACATTGCTTTTCACGCACTTCGAGCAAAAGTAAAATGTTTATGCCCCAGATAGCTGGTAAGCACTGGCACAGAAAGGCCAATAAAGTGAGCCACTTCTTCTGGATGAAAATCAAACGCCAACCAGGGGAAACCATATTCCGCCAAACCGACACTGATTAGCCATACTTGAATAATCGCGGCAATATTAATCAAGGTAAAACGAAAAAATTCTTCATGCGCCTTTTTGCCGCTGGGTTTGAAGACCAGAAATTTTGACAATAAGTAGGCAGTGACCATCCCTATGCCATAAGCCACAACCACAGAAATTCTAAATTCCATCCATTGACTAAAAATAATGCGGCTCAAAAAGTTCACTGCGGCGGCAAACCCCCCGACCAGGACAAACTGAATAAACTCTTTTTTATTGCTCATCCGTCAAAACCAGTTCAGTGTCCGGATGGAATGTCCAGCATCGCGGCCATTTCCCGACCTAGCCGAACACTCTCAGAAATAGAGCGGTCTTCAGGGTAATAGTAACTGGTATCCGCAATATAAAGACCTGCAATGCCGCTATTAATCGGTGGCAAATTTTTGAGAAAACCCGGAGGACAAACCGGCTGAGCAAAGCCATAGCGTGAAACATGAGCATGACTAAAATCATCATCGACGATGTCTGAATTCAATTGTTTAATATAAGCTCGTGCCTCAGCAATAAATTGATCATTACTCATCTCATGCTTGGCATGCGTTTGCGGCATATAATACGGTACATAAACCACATGGGCTCCGAGTGGGCGCAAATTTGAAAACTCGATAATACCGGGTATATCAATCGACTCATCACTGATATTAAGCCAGAAGTTATGGCTCACGGCTTTGCGCATCTGAAAAATAACGCAGACCACCCCCATGTTTTGTATCGAACGATATTTTTGCTTATCCTGCTCTGGCAAAGCAGGAATCATATCCGGCACAAATGGTAATGGGATGGTACTGAATACAGCGTCATAGTGCTGACTGTCACTATCTGTTCGCAACACATCAACCACATAGTTCTTTGTGCTTACCTGCTTAACCACCGTATTTAATTTAAATGTCCCACCCAGGCTGGTGATTACTTTTTCAAACTCAAGTAACAAAGTTTCTGAACCACCCTCCAGGTATCCCATTTGTTCCTGCATCAGGCTCTTACGTGAGACACCGACGCGTTTGATTCGCGACCAGATCCAGGCAGCGGACAGATTGTCTTTATATTCATAAAATTTCAGCGCAAATAATCGCTGCCAGAAAACTTCATAGGCCCGCTGACCAATCCAGCGACGAATCCAGACCGAGGCTTCCTGCTCATCCAGATGCTGCCAGTTACTTATTTTAGTTGAGACAAAGGCATGAAAGCCATAGCGCAGTTTTGAAATCAATCCCACCCCGGGGAATTTAAGCAAGGCAATGGGATTACCCCATTCATGCAATTTGCCTTCAAAATAATAGCCCATACGAGTATCTGTCCAGCGTAATTTGTCTTCAATGCCCAGTTCTCTTAAAAGTGTAAACAAGCTCTCATCTGGCTTGCAGATAAAATGATAGTAACGTTCGATATTCAGCCCAGCAAAATCAAAATGTGCAGCCATGCCGCCAATACGATCATCGGCCTCATAGATATCCACCTTATGACCCTGTCTGAGTAAGTCATACGCACAGGCGAGTCCCATGACTCCCGCTCCGATAACCGCTACTTTTGACATCGTCGCTCCTAAAACTTCAATACGTATTGCGACCAGGTTTTATCGAGAAAGGTTTCCTCAATCGCCCGATTAAATGGGGTTGATTCAACTTTGAATATTTCCCACCACGGAATCAGTTCAAATTCATCATGAGCCACCAAAGCCTTTAACTGCGAAGCCGTAAACGGTGGATTATTATTGAACAGGGCATAGACTTTAAGCAAAATCCAGAATAACGAATAGGGAATATTAACGATCCATGTTTTAGCTTTTACGGTGTCGCGGATACAACGAATCATGTCGATATAATTCACTTTTTCACGCCCGGTGATATTGTATATTTCATTCTCCGGCTGCGTTTCCATTGCCCCGATTATAATATTACAGAAGTCTTTGGCATACAGGGGCTGGCGCATATAACAGCCGTCACCGGGTATGGGAAAAATTGGAATACGTTGCATAAAACGTGAAAGCCAGCCCAGATGCTTACGATCAAACCACCCAAACATCAGCGTTGGGCGTAAAACACAGTGTTTAATGCCACTTTCAAGCACCAGCCGTTCCTGTTCTTTTTTAGTATTGGTGTAGTCATCATCGGCAACCGATTCCACTACAGAAGAACTGATGTGAACTACATAGGGCACGACATATTCTTTCATGGTCGCAAGTACAATTTTAGCAGACTCTACATTATTGCGAATAAAATCATCCGAGTATTTTGATCCGATTTGTGCCTGCAACATCAAAACCATATCGGCATCTTTGAACTGTGCCTGCCAATCACCGGAACGGGAAACATCGGCATCAATCGCAATAATATCAGGATGGATTTTTTTCAATATATTTAAATTTTCAGTAAATTTATCAATTGCCACCAAATTCGTATAACCCTGTTTTTTTAATTGTACGATCAGGTTCTGCCCGACCAGCCCGGCGGCACCCGGAATTATGATTTTACTGTCTTTTTGAATTTTCATTTAATTTTACAGTTTCAACTTTTTAAAAATACGCTCAGGAATAGATTTTATTATCAGCATGATTGGCCACCAGAACCAGGGTAGATAGGCAACTCCCCGTTTTTTATCAATGGCTTTAACTATGTTCTTTGCAAGACTTTCTGCGGAAACCCAAAGCAGACCTTTCTTAAAGTCAGCCGTCATTGGTGTATCCACAAAACCGGGTTTGATAGTCAACACGTTCACGCCCTTCGAGGACAGGCGGTTACGAAGCCCCCCCAGGAAAATACTCAGCCCACCTTTAGCAGCACCATACACATAATTGCTTTGCCGCCCGCGATCGCCGGCCACCGATGATATAACGGCAATGTTGCCACTACCCTGTTTCTCAAACACATTTGCCAGCAACGTTAATAAAGCCACCACGCTTATAAAGTTAGTATTCAACTCAAGCAATGTTTGCTCTACATTATCCTCACAGGCAGGTTGATCCGGCAGTGAACCATACGCGATGAGAGCAACATCAATCTCTTGCAGGTAGGACTGTGCGCTCTCAATTAAATTGTTATGGGTCGTGGGATCACAGAGATCGCAGGCTAATATCTCAACAGCCTGAGCACATCGGGCTCGAAGATCATCCGCGACAATATGAAGTTTGTCTTCATTTCGTCCCACTAGATAAAGAGTGCATTGCTCAAGTGCATATATTTTAGCCACTTCCTGTGCAATGGTAGAAGTCGCACCAATAATTAGAATTTTCTTCATAGTCATATTTACGTTGCTTTAAGTTTATTCGCCAGATATTCGACGCCAGAAACTTGACGATATGCCGGGGTCACGGTACTGATTAAAATCTGTCCACTGGGGAAAATAATGTTGAAAAGCCTCGCTCGACATTCTCGCATCTTTGGCGGGATAAACTGCACCTCCCGCCTGCATGACAATTTTATCCAGCTGTTCAAATAAAGCGAGCACCTTATCCCCATAGTTTGGAAAGTCCAACGCCAATGTTACCCCTGTGCGCGGAAACGACATCATTCCCGGTGAAACAACATCGCCAAATTTTTTCAACACAGAAAGAAAGGAGCCCATTCCTGAAGCCGCAATCGTTTCCAGCAAGGTGCTGATTATACCTTGCCCGTCAAGGAGTGGCACTACACACTGGTATTGATAGAACCCTCGACTACCATACATCCGGTTCCAGTTTTCAATGCTATCCAGCGGATAAAAGAAAGGCTCATAATGACCACGGCTAATCAGCGGGCTTTGCCGGTTTTTTCGATAATAAACTTCATTAAACAAGCGTATCGTTGCCTGATTCAAAAGAAAGCCCGGTGCGTTCATCGGCATACCTAACTTTATTGAACGCAATTTTTTATGCGTCGCAGATGAATACTCACTATGCCGGCCACGCATAAATAATCCCCGCCCCAAATGTTTTTCCTGCGCCAGGCAATCAATCCATGAGACCGTGTATTCCCATTCCTTATCTGACTCTTCGGATAAAGAAAAAAAACCGGCTAAATTATCAAAGCGAATCGTTTCGGTATCCATCAGCTCTGAAGTGATTTTTTTCAACCGTATTTCTGCCCAGGTGATCAGGCCGGTTAAGCCAAGGCCAGCAATCGTTGCTTTAAAAAGGGAAGTATTTTCACGCTCAGAACAAAGCAGGCGTTCTCCGCTTGTGCGCAGTAATTCAAACTGTGTGACATGACAACCAAAAGTGCCGGTTAAATGATGATTTTTGCCGTGCACGTCATTCGCAATCGCTCCACCCAGGGTCACGTATTTTGTTCCCGGTGTAGCTGCTAAGAACCAGCCATGCGGCACAATCAATTGCAGAATATCATCCAGACCCACACCCGATTCACAACGTAAAATGCCCTGCTCTTTATCAAAATGAATGAAGTGATTTAAGCCTGAGGTAACACAGAGGGTTCCCTGATCATTGAGACAACTATCCCCATAGCTGCGCCCCCGACCATAAGGCAATAAAACATCGCCCCGCCCCTCTATAGAAAAAGAGTCGCGCCAAGACGGGAAGATTATTTTCTGATTGACGCGGGGGATACGACCCCATGATTGATAGGCATTCATGGATGATTCATGGGCTACACTGCAAGAGCAACACCCATTGCAGCAATCAGGGCAATGAAATAACTGGAGCGATCTTTCAAAGCAAAAAGAACCGGATCTTCATTCATCTGTCCACGAAAAGCGAGTAACCAGACCCGGCTAATCCAGAACAACAGTGCCGGAAAAACGATCCATAAAAATTCAGGCTTTCGATATTCCACCATGTGTTCCGGTGTAGTGATAAACAGGGCCAGAACTAGTACTGAGATATAGCCACTGGTCACCCCTAGTAAGGAAAGAATATTTTTGTCATCCGTTGAATAGCCCCGCACCAGAGTTTTCTTTTTTTCTCTTTGTTCAAGATTATATAACTCAGAATAACGTTTGAGCATTGCCAGCGAGAAGAAAATAAATAATGAAAAAGCCAGCAACCAGAACGACATCTCGACATTGGCAGAAAATGCTCCCGCAAGTACCCGGATGGTATAAAGTCCAGCAAGAATAAAAACATCCACGAGTGCAATGGCCTTCAATCCAAGTGAATAAGCCGTGGTCGTAAAAAAGTAAGCTAAAAATATCAGGGCAAAGCCTATTGAAATATTAAAAGCAATCAGCGATGACAACAGCAATAATAATGCTGCCATGCCAAGCCCTGTAAGTATGGACAGGTTGCCAGCTGCAAAAGGCCGGTTTTTTTTCTCTGGATGCCTTCGATCAGCATCTAAATCCATTAAATCATTAAAAATATAAACGGATGATGCACATAAACAAAAAGCGATGAAAGCGAGAAAGGTTGATACAACACGCGATTCATCAAGATAATCATGAGCTAATAATAATGGGACAAAGACTAGCAAGTTTTTAGCCCATTGATGAGGACGAAGTGCGCGCACGGCACTTTTAATAAATGGTTTTTCTGAGCCGGCTTCAAGATATTCAACCTTATCGAGGTTAGATAAGGACTGTATCAAATCACGATGGTGACTAACACTAATGGCTTTATTGGCACACTTCCAGACATACAAATCTGCCAGTTCATTGCCGACATAATCAAAGCCCTGTTCACCAAACTTTTCCACCAGCAACGCAGCCTTATTCTGCCCTTTAAGATTAAGCTTGTCAGTACTTGCAAAAACATCATCAAACAATTGAAGCTGTTCAGCAATGGCATCGGCGATTATTTTATCGGAGGCAGTAACCAGAATAATCGGCCTAGCCTTTTCTTTTTCTTTTTTAATATATTCAATGAGTGCGGTATTGAAAGGAAGACAACAGTAATCGATCTTCACCCTTGCGGCAATTTCATGCTTGAGACAGGATCGCCCCTTCAGCAGCCAGAGCGGAATCAGAAAAATAGTGAGGAAATTCTGCCGCAGGAGTCGGATGAAAGACTCTAGCAACATATCTGAATGAATGAGTGTACCATCAAGGTCAACACAAAGCGGCAATGGCTTGGACAAATCACTGACCTTTTATTATATTAATTCCCAGAGTTAGAAACCAGGCGCTCTTCTTTAACCACGGTTGGTTTCATTTCAGGAACAAATGTTTTCACCAATTCATAAATACCATCTTCATCATAGGTCGCACATTTACTCTCGACTTCATCAAGATTTTTACTCATGAACTTCCAGTCTACTTCCCGGTAATTAGCCAGCATAACCTTTTCATGCCGCGTCGATGAGAGACTTTCAGATTCATGGAAAAGTTCTTCAAATAGCTTTTCACCCGGACGCAGGCCAGTATATACAATTTCCACATCCTTGCCAGGCTCTTTTCCGGACAGACGAATCATTTGTTCTGCAAGGTAAGTTATGTTCACGGGTTCCCCCATATCCAGCACAAAAATCTCCCCCCCCTTCCCCATCACCGCAGATTGCATAATTAACTGACAAGCCTCTGGAATCGTCATGAAATAACGAAGCATATCAGGATGAGTCACCGTCAACGGCCCCCCCTTTTTTAGTTGTGCTTTAAACAGGGGCACAACACTGCCGGCCGAACCCAGCACATTACCAAAGCGCACAGTAATAAATGAGGTCGTGGCGCGTGAATTAAAGTTCTGACAAAAAATCTCGGCAACCCGTTTTGACGCTCCCATCACGTTTGTTGGGTTAACCGCTTTGTCTGTAGAAATCATAACAAAACAATCAACTCCATGTTTATTTGATGATTCTGCCAATATTTTTGTTCCTAACACATTGTTCTTGACGGCTTCGCGAACCTGGTGTTGAAGCATCGGTACATGCTTATAAGCGGCAGCGTGGAAAACCACGTTGGGACGGAATTTTGACATCACATGATCAACCGAAATGCGATCACTGACATCGCCTAAGCAGGCATATAACAACATCTCAGGAAATTTCTGCGATAATTCTTTTTCGATTTCATACAGATTGAACTCACTACGCTCAAATATAATCAGTGCAGCAGGATTCATTCTTGCGATCTGTCGACATAATTCGGAACCAATCGACCCCCCGCCCCCGGTGACCATGATGGTTTTATCGTTAATGCCAGATTTAATACTTTCCCAGTCCAGTTTGACCTGATCCCGACCCAGCAGATCATCAATGGAAACTTCACGTAATGTATTTACACTGATTTTACCAAGGGCCATATCACTAACACGTGGCAGGGTACGAAAATCAATGTCCAGCTTTTCACAAAGGCTAACGATCTCGCGCATCTTGGCCGAAGACACGGAAGGCATGGCAATGATAATCAATTTGATCTCATGTTTTCCCACAACCGTCGCAATATCACAAATCCGGCCAAGCACCTGTAAGCCCTGAACTTCACGACCTTGTTTGCCCCTTGCATCGTCAACAAAACCCACCGGTAGATAACCGCTGTTCTGGCTTTGAGGTTGATTCAATTCCCGCGCAACAATTTCACCCCCCCGGCCTGCACCTACGATCAATACCGGTCGGGCATCTTTGTCCAGAATTCTACGATCTTTGAAAATACGATAGGAAATGCGGGCGCCACCCAGTAATAAAAACAGCAACATGCCATATAAAGGGAAAATTGAGCGGGGCATGCCTTCCATCCGATTGAATATGAAAACCAGCGCAACCGATATTGATACCCCAATAACCACCGCTTTTACAATCCGCATAAAATCCGGTATGGATGCAAATCGCCAGACCCCGAGATACAGACCCTGCCAGCGATAGACCAGCCCCTGAACAATAAATAATAGCGGCAGCGTATATAACACCTGTTCCAGTATAGGAGTACTCAGAGGTTCAAGATTAAAACGAAAAAAATACGCGCCAAACCAGGCTAGAGGAATGGTCAATAAATCGTATAGGGAGACTAATAGTCGTCTATTTGAATTTAGCATGGATTTCCTGTCGCCTCAGATAATTGAGTAAATAGAAATATGTTAGTAAGTAGAGAAAAATAGATGCAATAAACACGCCTAGTTCAACATAGTCATGACTAAAATAAACAGTGCTACAAGCAAACATGGCACAAATCAACATCACAATATATTCCACAATAACAGTGCGCCTATGACCCCACCCAATAAGCACTAAACGCTGATAAAAATGAGAGCGGTGTGCCTCCCAAATTTTTTCACCACACACTACACGCTTCAACAGTGTAACAGTGGCATCCAGTATAAACGGTGAAAAAACCAGTATACCTACCCATAAAGGAAAAATATTTTTCGTATCGGCCCAGATCATCATTGCTGCCATGAGAAAACCCAGTACCGAGGAACCTGAGTCCCCCATAAAAATCTTTGCTGGCGGAAAATTAAATAGCAAAAATGCAGCATTTGCACTGGCAATAATAGCCGCTAAAGCTGCAAAACTGTTAACACCTTTAAAATACCCTAATGCAGCAAATGTTGAAAATCCAATAAATGCCATTCCACCTGCAAAGCCATCCATGCCATCCATAAAATTAAACAGGTTGACACTCCACAAAATTAGCAACAACGTAAAAAGATAGGCCACCCATACATACAATTCAATTGTAAAAAAAGGCATTTTCAAATTTAAAATACAAAAGTCATTACTCATTAATACAACTGCTGCCAATATATGTACAAGCAATCGATATCTGACACTAACGCCTCTATTATCATCAATTAAAGACACCGCCGCAATGAGCACTACCCCAAAGGTAATCGACATAAGATCAGCGGGATAAGCCTGCATATAAATTAGAACTGCAATGGAAAAAAGGATTCCCCCAAGTATGCCCACCCCTCCCGCACGGCTGGTGGGTTTACTATGCAGCGATCGTTCATTTGGCTTATCGAGAATCAGCAAAGGACTGGACTCCCGGCTTAAAAAATAAACCACAAAAAAACTAATCAGCCCGGACAATATTAGCAAGGTCATCAATACTCACCCTGACAGTATAAGATATTCATTTACCACGGTGATCCAGATACCAGTTAACCGTTTCAGCAATACTCTGTTCGACTGTTTTAGGCGGCTGCCAGTCAAGGTGTCTCTGTGCCTTGCTAATCTTTACCTGTAGAGAACCGTACAGGCGTTGGTCAAGGTTTCTAACTCGAACAGACATACTTGTCAGTGCAGCACGCGCAATTTTAGGAACCCGGAATAAACGTGGTTTTTGCTGCATACTGTTTGCGCATAGCGCGACCAGTCTTTCAGTTGAAACATCATCTCCATCCGCCGCTAAAAATATCTGGTTGGCTGCAAGTGGGTGCTTAAGACATAAAATGATTAAATCCACCAAATTATCGAGCGCAAGAAGACTGCGCTGATTAGCAACTCCTCGAAATGGCAAAGGCATACCTTTTTTTATTAATTGTAATAAGCGCAGTATATTTCCTTTAACGCCAGGACCATAAACCAGTACCGGACGAATAATGACAATTTCCATCTCTGATACCCGGCTCAGCGCCATTAACCCGCGTTCGGCTTCCAGCTTTGATCGTGCATAAGGATCAAGTGGGTTAACTTTATCATCTTCACTGTAAGCGTGCTTTGTTGTCTGCTCACCATTCACCTTGATGGTACTGATATAAACAAAGCGCTTTACTCCTTTTCTGATTGCTGCATTAGCGAGTTCAAGTGTTACATCTACATTAGCTTTTCTAAATTCAGCGAGGGGATCATTGGCAGTTTCATGCATGACGTGAACACGTGCAGCCAAATGTACAATACCGTCGATTCCCTCCAGGGCTTCATCCCAAACTGGCTTTTCAGTAAAATCACCCACTGCAAAATTATGACAGCGAGGCCGCTCTTTAATATTGCTTTTAATGCTTCGCTGTGCGCAATTAACATATGCCCCTTGCTCCAGTAATGCGGAGACCAGGCGCTGCCCAACAAAACCATTAGTTCCGGTAACTAAAACCTTGTTAGCCGCCTTATTCTCAGCTCTCACTTAAATCAGGCCTGGAGTATTTCAGTTTCGCCTTCAAGCCGAGCAACAATTACTGCGCCCACTGAATCACTAAACACATTCACTGCAGTTCGAAACATATCTAAAATTCTGTCGACAGCCAGGATCAAGCCCAGTGCTTCAAGGGGTAATCCAATCGCACTTAATATAATAGTAATAGCGACCAGACTTGCGGCAGGTATGCCTGCCACACCTATTGATGTCAGCAGGGCGACCAGCACAATAATAAACTGGGTAGTAAACGTCAGCTCCAATCCATAAGCCTGAGCAATGAACATAGCAGCCACACATTCGTACAGTGCGGTACCATCCATGTTTACCGTTGCCCCCAGTGGTAAAACAAAACTACTGGTACGATTAGATACGCCAGCATTCTTTTCAACGCACTCCATAGTTAGCGGCAGAGTCGCTGAAGATGAAGCCGTTGAAAATGCAGTGAGTAATGCAGGTGCCATCGCCTGATAATGCCGGACAGGATTAACTCGCCCAACAAATTTTAGCAAGATGGGCAAAACCACCAGGATGTGAAATAACAGAGCTAATACAACCGTAAGAAAAAACAGGCCAAGCGCCTGAGCCAGATCTGCAATGCCCTCGCCTTCCAGACCAGCTATAACTTTAGCAACCAGAGCAAACACACCTAGAGGTGCAAATTTCATCACCCATTCGGTTATTTTCATCATTATATCAGCTACGCCTTGCCAGAAGAGCTGCTGAGCAGCCGCCTGCGGCGCAGGAATTTTTGTCATGAAATAACCGAACAGTAAACTGAAAAAAATCAGCCCCAGCATTTGGCCATTAGCCGCAGCCGAAATGACATTAACCGGAACCAGACTCAAAAAAACATCGGCAATACTACTAACATCGCGACCGGCAACTTTTTCAGTCGCACTGTTGACATCAATTGCGTTCAACCCGAAAACTTCTCTACCCGGCTCACCATCAACCAGTCCCGGGGTCAGCGTGTTAACCATGATAAGACCGATGAGGATAGCAAAAAAGGTGGTTGTAGCATAAAAAGCCAGCGTTTTTCCGCCTAAGCGCGCAAGCCCCTGGGTACCGCCAATACTGGAGATGCCCACAATAATGGACGACATAATCAGGGGAACAATGATCATTTTCAGCGCATTCATAAACAATGTGCCGACAAAGTTAAAAACTGAGTAGAAAGTAATACCGAAAAAACCAGATTGCGTACCGGCTAGTGAACCAGCAATCACTGCGAGGAAAAGTGCGATTAGAATTTGCCAGTGAAGTTTAAGTCCGAACATAGATTGCTCCGTATAGTCCTACTCCGAAATAATCGTTATTCAATCTCAATGAATTGCATCCTGCATTTTAATAAGTATCAGAGTGACAAAACACTCTTGCCACACGCGGGGTGGGATAATTGTTATTCGATACGTCTTCAGACGTACCTGGACAGGCAGGTATATATAAACTCGCTATTCGTCTGCAACGGTTTTATTAATAGTGACATCCGCATGCTCACGCAATTCAACCATCCAGGCTGACTGAACAGCTTTGCCATAAATACTGATTAGCTGGCGCTGTCCATTCAATTTATTCTCTTTAGTAAAGGTATTACCATCGATGACTGAAGATAAAATCAGCACCACGCCATCACCATTGGCAAGCAATACGTTGTGATAAACTTTCTGCCCATCAGCTGCTCGAGGCATGCGGAAAAGTTCATAGCGAATCTGTGGGCTCAGCGTGTCCGCCTCACCGGCAACTCTTGCTACCGAACCAACCGATTTCCATTCTAAATTCAACCTTTGTGCAAGCTTTTCTGCGTTTTCACCTGCACGAAGCTGTTCCAGCGTCGCAACGCTATCTGCCATGATTTTAGTTGCCACTTTTTCATCGCGAAGCTGATTTTTAAGCGAATCAACAACCTCACTCAAAGACTGTTGTTTTGCCGGAATATGTTCAGCCATACGCAACACCACAACGTGTGTATCAGATAACTCAATTAACTGGCTATTGCGGCCTTCGGCCAGGACTTCCTCAGAAAAAGCAACCGCCACCAATTTAGTACTGGTAAACAAACCTGCCCCCCCATCACGGGTCATCATAGCGCTGATCTTCAACTCCAGGCCCAATGACTCGGCAACCGGAGCCAGTGAATCAGGCATTTCGTAGCTGAGATTATTCAGCTTATCAACGGTTTGATAAAAAGCCTGCTCTGCTTGCTGAATCTGCAAATCATGACGAATACCATCTTTCAGTTCTTCAAGTTTTGCGACTTGCGCTTCTTTAATATCATCCAGTTTGATCAGATGGTAACCAAAACGTGAACGTACCGGCTCACTAACTTCACCTTTCTTTAACTTGAAGACCACCTCTTCAAACGCTTTATCCATCACGTCATGTCCGAAAAAGCCTAAATCACCACCCTGCCGAGCCGAGCCGATATCATCTGAATACTCTTTTGCCAACTGACTAAAGTCATCACCTGCTGCTAGTTTTTCCTGAATGGTTTTAAGCTTTGCCAGCGCGGCAGGCTCAGCTTCCGTATTTTCAACATTAATCAGGATATGTCTTGCCTTGCGCTGTTCAGGCTGGCGGGTAAAAGTATCGCGCTGCTGTTCATAATATTCCGCAACGACTTCATCACTTATTTCAATCTCACGGGACATGTCATCCAGATTGATTTCGATATATTCGACACTCACTTTTTCTGGCGTAGTGAACCGAGTTTTATGTTTATCGTAATAAGCTTCAACTTCATCCTGCGTCAGCTCGATGCTATCAAGATAATGTGACTTGGGTAACAGGATATATCCCAGCTCCCGTTTCTGACTTTGTAGACGGGAAAAACGATCCAGTTCATCATTGGTGATAAAGCCCGAGAGTAGCATTCCACTAGTGAGCTGCTGTTCAGCTAAATCACGTGCAATTTGCTGCTCAAAAGCAAGACTGTTAATGCGCTGACTATTAAGAATTTGTTTATATCGCTCGGCTGAGAATTTTCCATCTTCCTGGAAAACTTCCATACGGGAGATGCGATTCACAATCTGCTCAGGCGCGGCCCGGTAACCGGAACGGTCTAGTTCCTGGTTCAGCAATTCCTGATTAATCAGTGAATTTAACACTTCGGTTTTAACTTTTTCTTCCTGAAATAATTCTGGACGATATTTGTCACCCAGCGCCTGTTGTAAACGCTGCTGATAATTCTGGTAGGCACGCTGAAAATCATTTGGAGTGACATCAGCACCATTGACGGTTGCCACGTTGACCACCGTTGTATCGGTGAGGTAACTACTCAAACCAAACAAAGCAAAGGTAACGATAATTAGACCAACAATGATCCAAATAACAATCCCCTGGGCACGATCACGAATTTGTTGCAGCATGAGTAACTCTGAAAATGTTGTTAATTATTAATGAGTCTTAAAAAAACAAAAAAGGGCGGACTGAAAACAGTCGCGCCCTTCTTCATAGTTTGGCGGAGCGGACGGGACTCGAACCCGCGACCCCCGGCGTGACAGGCCGGTAT
>CAZNRP010000018.1:0-34104 GCA_964575555.1 uncultured Thiohalophilus sp.
TACAAAAAATGTATATCTGAAAAATAGTTGCTGCCGTCTTGAAAATGATCATGCATGTTCATTTTTAATAATACTATTTAACATAGAGTATATTCTCTGTAGTTTTACTTACATCCCATAGGGGCATATTCATACAGCTAACATTGATTGTTAGCCAAAAAAAATCAAAGTGGGCGGGCGAAGGAAGTGCTTGTGGTCCACGGTATTTATGCCCAGCTTACCTACTGGTGAATATTACAAATCCCGTGCTCGCAAAAAAGCCTGCTCTGACACTTTGTGCCAGGCCATGGCCTGTTCACGAAAATCCATAAAAGACTGGTAAATTTTTTCTGCATATTTATCTTTCGCCGCCACATCCCTGACCACATCTTCTGACAATTCTGCCAATTTTTTTAGTACTTCATCCGGGAAGGGGCGCAATTTAACCTTATATTTATTCACCAGTGCATACAGGGCTTCGTTATTGCGTGCGGTGTATTCTGATAACATATCGATATTCACGATCTTACAGGCATTCATCACAATGCTCTGTAAATCATCGGGAAGTGCGTCATAGGCTTTTTTATTCACCAACGCTTCAAGCACGCTGCCTGGTTCATGCCAACCGGGATAATAATAATATTTTGCCGCCTTGTATAAACCAAAGGCACGATCGTTATACGGCCCCACCCATTCCGTTGCATCAATCGCACCCGATTGTAGCGAGGTATAAATTTCCCCACCAGGCAGACTCACCGGCGTTCCCCCTGCACGTTTCAGGACTTCCGCACCCAAGCCGGGAATCCGCATTTTTAAACCCTTAAGATCCGCAACTGAATTAATTTCCTTGTTAAACCAGCCCCCCATCTGTACGCCAGTATTACCCGCTGCTGCCGGAATAATATTAAAACGCTGATAGAGATCCTTCCAGAGTTTTTCGCCCCCACCATAATAGAGCCAGGCGTTCATTTCCTGTGCATTCATGCCAAAGGGCACCGCCGCAAAAAATTGTCCCGACGGTACTTTACCTTTCCAGTAATAGGCCGCACCGTGCCCCATTTGTGCCGTGCCACGAGAGACCGCATCAAAAACTTCAAAGGCTGGCACCAACTCCTTTGCGCCATAAACCTTGACCTTTAAACGGCCGCCACTCATCTCGGTAATAAGGCGGGCGAGGTTGTTTGCACCTGTCCCTAGTCCGGGGAAATTTTTAGGCCAGGTGGTGACCATTTTCCATTTAATTTTTGTTCCCGCATGAACCGCCGGTGCCGTCGTCATCAAACTTCCAGCGAGCAGCCCGCCGGCGCTGGTTTTTTTTATAAATTCACGTCTTTTCATATTTGCCTCTTACCAAATTATAAAATTCTGATATTTGCAGCCAAAAAATAATTTCCGCTAATTCAACGAGTTTAAGCATTTTAACTCGGAATGACATTAACAATCGAAGCTAACTATGTGGTAAATATTTTCTGGCGCACTTAACTTCTTTCTGCCATTATTTGCAACTTAGTTTGCAGTTCCTGCCCGTGACTTCGGTTAATGTAATCGTTAAGTTAGTCTTGATTAATGTACTTCAAGGTCACCCGCTCTTAAACATTAAGCTGAAACAAACCATACAGGCATAATTAGATTTATGGAACACACGCTAACGTCTCTGAAAAAACGTCTGCTTTTACTTGCCACTATCAGTTTTGCCATTACCCCCGTGCTGGGATACGCTGTTGCGGTCGATTTTGGTGTCCTCGATCAGTCCATCATATTTCACTGGCCTGCGGGACTGTCACTGATCGCCATGTCACTGCTACTAGCACTGGGACAAGCCATACATTTCACCCGCTACCTGAGTCCCATCACCCGCTGGGTCGAGCAACACCCAAATCAATCCACTCTACCTGAAATTTTTAATCGACGTCTCAACAACTTCAGCGACAACTACTGGGCCGTCTTTCTAATTTATGCGCTGAGCGTGCCAACGATTCAACACTGGTATGGACTATATCCTGAAGGCACTACCGTCTATATCAGACTGCTGCAGGTTATTCTGCTGCAACTGGTAGTCGCTATCATGGCGGGCCTGCCCGGCTATCTGATGTCACTGTCCACGCTGGGGCGGCTGGCGCATCACATTGGATACACCCAGGTGCATGTCAGCATGAAATCCAAAATGTTGCTGATTGGTGCTTTCATGCCGGTGCTCTGCACCGCAATTTTACTACGCTACTACTGGTGGCAAACCGGCTTTATGCCCACCGAGATCATTGCTATCTGGGTGTTCATGAGTATGATGTCCCTAACTCTGACCCTACTTATCATCCGGGGTCTCAATCAGTCACTGGCCCCGGTACATGAGCTGGTCCACAACAACGGTGCTTCCAATTATAATGATCTTGCACACCGACTGCGTCCCCGCTCCGTCGATGAAATCGGTTCGTTAATTCAAACATTAGGGCGTCTGTTCAGTCGACTCAGTGATCAGGAATCCTATACCCACGCCATTGTCGATCACGCTGCCGAAGCCATTATTGTCGTCAATCAGGATCGCAAAATTGAAACCTTCAACCCTGCCGCTGAAGAGCTATTCGGCTACCACGGTGATGAAGTCCACGGCAAACCCCTGGGCATTCTGCTACCGGATATTTTTTCCGATTCCGGTCAGTTAGAAAAAGAGCAGGAAAGCTGCGGCCTGCATCGCATGGGGCATAAGCTTTCGGTCACGGTACGCTTAAATCCTATGCATATGCACAATCAGGAATACATCACCTGTCTGGTTGCCGATATTACTGATCGCAAAGCCGCTGAAAAGAAGCTGGTCGAAGCCGAGGCACGTTATCGCAATCTAGTGGTACTCGCACATGATCTGGTCTGGAGTATGGATGCGGAAGGCCACTGGACCTACCTTAACGATGCAGTGACCCGAATTTATGGTTATAGCCCAGAAGAAATGATCGGCCGCATGTTTACCGATTTTCAGTCTCCCGAATCCATCGAACGGGATCAGGATGCGCTAGCCAGTCTAAAACAGGGACAGGAACTCCTTAATTATGAAACTACCCACCTTGATCGGGACGACAGCCTGCGCCATCTAAGTTTTAATGCTCGCCCGCAATTTGATGAACATAATACCCTGATCGGCTTTACCGGCACGGCTCGCGATATCACTGCGCAAAAAGCCTTTGAACATGAACTCACCTGGCAGGCACAGCATGACTCACTCACCGGTCTGTTCAACCGGAAATATTTCATGCAGGAGCTCGAGCGTCTAGTCACTCGCGTCGCCCGCAATGGTGCGGAATGCGCCATGCTTTATCTGGATCTGGATCAGTTCAAATACGTCAATGACACCCTCGGCCATGCCGCCGGTGATCGCCTGCTACTCGAATGTACCCGGATGTTACACGACAATATTCGTGAAGGTGATCTACTCTCCCGCTTCGGCGGTGATGAGTTCACGATACTGCTTTATAATCTTGATACTCCGGCGGCAAATCAAGTGGCCGAAAACATTCGTAAATTATTCGAAGATTTTCGTTATCTCGACAGTGGAAAGTCCTTTAACATTACCTGCAGCATCGGCATTTCCATGATCACCAGCGACAGCCCATCGGCAGAAGATGTCCTACTGCATGCGGATCTCGCCTGTAATATTGCCAAGACTCAGGGCCGTAACTGTGTGCATCTATCGACCCCGGAAGATAAGGAAAAAGATGGTATGGCCGAGGATATCGGCTGGGCCACCCGCGTACGTGACGCCTACGAACAGGATCGCTTTACCCTCGCCTTCCAGCCCATCATGTCGATTGCTGAAAACAGCGTACAGGATTACGAAGTCCTACTGCGCATGAAAATGAAAAATGGCGATACCATCCTGCCCGGAGGATTCATGCCTGCCGCCGAACGTTTTGGCTTGATCAACAATGTAGATCGCTGGACTGTCGAAGCGGCAGTAAAAAAACTGGCCAGCCTGCATGATGACGGTCAGTCATCGCGTTTTGCCATTAATCTTTCAGGCCGTGCCTTCGAAGACAAACAACTCCTGCCCATGATCCAAAGCCTGTTACGTGAAACCCGGCTCGATCCTTCCACTCTGACCTTCGAAATTACCGAGTCAGCAGCTATCTCCAATCTTACCGCTGCCAGTCAATTTATTTATAAACTCAAGGAAATTGGCTGCCAGTTTGCACTCGATGATTTTGGCACCGGCTTCTGCTCCTTCACCTACCTCAAACATCTACCCGTCGATAAATTAAAAATTGACGGTTCCTTCGTCAAAGGTCTGGCCGGTTCCAGTGTCGATCAGGCGATGGTCAAATCCATGAACCAGATCGCCCATGCTCTGCACAAACAAACCATTGCCGAATTTGTCGAAAATGAAGAAACCCTGATTCTACTGAAAAGCTTCGGCGTTGATTTTGCACAGGGTCACTACATTGGTAAACCCAACGAACTCAGATTTGAATCCGACTGGCTCGAACCGGATAGCCGCGAAAACGAAGCTGCCATTATTCACTGAACCAGAGTCCATCAATCCCAGTATCGCCAGTAACGATGGTTAATACGCGAACACTCGCGAAGAAGATAAAAAAACCGGGCATCTATCGACCGCCAAAACCTGTCTCAGCGGTCATTAAATACCCGGCTAATGGATAACTCAGTAACTTAGTTACTGGCCTGCAGGAAGGTTAAAATATCCCGGGTCTGCTGACCGGTGAGGCCGGCACGAACCCGCATATGATAGACCGTACTGACCCACTGATCGTCGCGCAGTTCTTTTGGATCACGAACATTATGACAGCGCCCGCAATTATCCACCCATTGCATGGCACCACGACCAAAGTCACCTGGCTCTTTTTCAGCCGCCATGGCCGACGTGCTAATTCCAGCCATCGCAATTAATGCAGCAGCGAGGATAGTCTTATATAACATTGCTGTTTTAAATTTCATTTTTAATTCTCCTTAGAAGCCATAGGCCAGTTGCAATAACAGGCGATCGTTTGCTGTCAGTCCGGCATTGGGATTCTCATTAAATTCATAATCCACCTTACCCACTACGTTACTGGCAAACAGATAATTCAGACCCACCATGCTCTGATTACGATCTTTGCTATCTGTGGGGGTGTCATACTCAGCATAGCGCACAACGGCTTCCCATTTTGCAGCACCAAAACCATAAGCCGCCTGTACATACCAGGCTTCCCAGGTACCGGCATCCGGTGCGGCACTACTGCTTTGCGCAGCATATTTCTGCTTGATATATTCACCACGCACATCAATCTGATCTAGATGCCAGGTAAAGTCGGCACCCAGGACATCATAGTTACGCCCATTATCATAGGTAAAGCCAGCAGCAGATGAACCGGAACGCACGGAGACTTTACCGGTTGCCGCAGACACGCCCAGATCCAGTTTTTGTGCGGGCATGTACAGGCCAAAACGCCCACCACCGGATTTCTTACCATCACCATCTTTGTTTATTCCGGGGGTTTCAATCTTATCGACCTCAGTTCCATCAACTTCCAGCACCGGGCCATTACCTAGATAGGCGGCATAGTTAGCATAGATGCCAGACATGGGAAAACCGCCTCTTACCATCGCCCCGACTTCTGCATTCGGTGCTGCTTCATCATGCATGAAACCCACTGGAGCCGAAGCCATTTTATTGATCCAGGAGGGATGCAAGTTTTGACGAAACTGGCCCAGTGGACTCAAAAATTTACCAACCACCAGAGCCGCATAATCACCCATGAAAACATCGATGGTCATGTAATCCAGAGCAACCTCGGTTTTCCCCTCCTCATCAATTTTGAATTCCAGCTCAGCTTCAAGCATGACGTTCTCATTGAACTGATAATGAAAAATAGGCGAGAAGGTGCCAACATTAAATGAACCGGTGCCTGATTTAGTATCGATGTAGCCCACATCCGCATAACCGGCCAGATGTACTCGGGTCACTGAAGTTTTCCATTCCCCCGCACTTTCAACCTGAGTTTTCAGTGCGTCAACTTCTGTTCTTAATTTTTCAATTTCGGTTTCGGCCCACGCATTTCCATACACCGCCATGCTCATAGCACATGCAAGTGCTGATACTTTAAATAACATAATTAATTCCTCAATGAATTTTTTTATAATCAAGCACAACAAATCAATCGCATAGACCGACAATACAAATCAATTTGCCATACTCGGATATAACATAGATCAATCAGCTGGATAAATCCAACCATCTTACTGGGGAATTAAAATCGAGGGGGACGTTGTTCGGGGTATTCCGAAATCCCATCAGGAGGTGAGATATACATATCAGGTTTACTCTGGCGCACAAAAAACTTGTTAGTCGTAAGTGTACTCATCGCCATAGAGTGAATCATGGAGCAACTCATGCCACAACTATGACCAATGCAGTTGCAATTATCGCAGCATTTGTTACTAGTTTTTTTATTGGTATGAGTAATTAATTTTTCATTTGCTTGATTAGTATCCAGCCTGGCCGACGTCATCGGCCGCCCCATCGACATTGACATGTTCATATTTTTATCATGCAGGGAACAGGTGGTAGCCATAGCATTCTGTATCAACAGGCTAAATGAACCCGCCAGAAACAAAATGATCTGCAGATAAATCACATTTTTTTTGCAGCTTATAGTAAACATAGCAAGGGCTGTTGAAATGACAGTCGGCAGTATAATCCTGTCCGTCTATAAAGGCCATTGATCCAGGTCATCGCGACTTCAGTTCTAACACAATTCCAGATTCGCATACTCAAGCACCAACCATTTACTGCCCGCACTTGAAAAATTAACCTGTACTCGAGCATGACGGCCCTGGCCTTCGTAATTTAAGACCACTCCTTCACCAAATTTCTGATGATAAACGCGTTGACCGAGTTGCAGTCCGGTTTCATTTTCTTCCTGCACGTATGACGGGGCGGAGTTATAAGCAACTGGCGTTGAAAAACTCTGCATCCGTACTTCTTCGATATACTCTTCTGGGATTTCGCTAAGAAAACGTGAAGGCCGGGTGTATTTATCATCCCCATAGAGTCTGCGCTTTTCGGCATAACATAAACTCAGGCGTTCCATTGCTCTTGTCATCCCCACGTAACAAAGCCGGCGCTCTTCTTCCAGACGCACAGGATCTTCGGCGGATCGACGATGGGGAAAAAGATCTTCCTCCATGCCACAGAGAAACACCTGTTTAAACTCCAACCCTTTGGCGGAGTGTAGCGTCATCAACTGCACACAGTCGTCCCATTCATCCGCCTGCGTTTCACCCGCCTCCAATGCTGCCTGAGAAAGAAAAGCGGTAACTTCATCCATCTCGGGCAGTTCGCTGTCGTAATCATCAATATTAAATGAACGACCGGCATTGACCAGTTCTTCCAAATTCTCTATTCGCGCCAGCCCCTTCTCGCCTTTTTCTTTTTTATAGTGTTCAATCAGACCGCTGTGCTGATTTATCTGCTCAATTTTTTCAGCCAGGTTTAAATTTGATGTAGCCTGTTTTAGTGAAGCAATTAACTCAGCAAAATTTTTCAACGCGCCCAGTGCACGGGCAGGCAGAGCTTTCTCTTCCTGCATTTTCCATAAGGCCTGCCACATGGAGAGTTCATTGCTACGCGCCATTTCACGCAGGACTTCAATGGTGCGGTTGCCGATACCACGCGTAGGCAGGTTGATGATACGTTCTAAAGAAGCATCATCCTGATGATTGTTAATTAAGCGCAAATAGGCCAATGCATCTTTAATTTCCTGACGTTCAAAAAATCGCAGGCCACCATATATCCGATAAGGAATATCATGTTTGATTAAAGCTTCTTCCAGTACGCGTGACTGGGCATTCGAGCGGTATAGCTGGGCACACTCACTACGCAGGCCCCCGCCATCGACCCAGTCCTGAATTTGTCCGGCGATATAATTGGCTTCATCCAGTTCATTAAAAGCCCCATAAATCCGGATTTTTTCCCCGTCACTACCATCCGTCCAGAGATTTTTCCCCATGCGTTCACTATTATTGGCAATCAGCACATTCGCCGCGTTAAGGATATTGCCGCTAGAGCGGTAATTTTGTTCCAGTCGGAAAATTGAGGTATTGGCATAGTCCTTACTGTATTGATGAATATTTTCTACCCGCGCACCGCGCCAGCCATAAATGGACTGGTCATCGTCACCCACGGCAAAGACATAACTATCTCCCCCCGCCAGCATCCGTATCCAGGCATATTGAATGGCATTGGTATCCTGAAACTCATCCACCAGAATATGTTTAAAGCGTTGTTGATAATGGCGTAATAGCGCGGGTTGTTTTAACCACAGCTCATGAGCACGCAAGAGCAGCTCGGCAAAGTCCACCAGCCCTGAACGACGGCACATGGTTTCATAAGCACGATAAATCTCAATCATCTGGCGCAGATGCGGATCATTATTACAATCAATATTATCCGGGCGCAGACCTTCATCTTTACGCGCATTGATATACCATTGCACTTCACGCGGCGGGTAATGGTTTTCATCAATACCCTGTTCTCGAATCAGCCGACGTAAAGTTCGCAACTGATCATCACTGTCCATGATCTGAAAGTCCTGCGGCAGTTGTGCTTCCTGCCAGTGCATGCGTAACAGACGGTGAGCGATACCGTGAAAGGTGCCTACCCAGAGACCACTGGCCGGAATGTTCAGCAGTTGTTCAATGCGTCCCCGCATTTCGCCGGCAGCCTTATTGGTAAAGGTCACCGCTAGCACCCCGTAGGGTGAAACCCCTTCCGCCTGTAGCAACCAGGCTATCCGATGCACCAGCACCCGGGTCTTACCACTACCGGCTCCGGCAAGGACTTGAACATGCCCCGCCGGCGCACAGACGGCCTGGCGTTGAGCATCATTGAGAGGGTCGAGAATGTGAGAAATATCCATACTGATATTTTAACAGATTTGCTGACAGTTCGGGATTTGCCTTAGAACCTGAAATCAATTATTTTGCACACTGCAGGAAAACAGTTATGACCGATGAATTCACCGATATTCAAACTAAACTCCATGTGCTTAAACAACAGTTCTACACTGACCTGCCCGCACGTCTGGAGCAAATAACTGCAGCAGGACATAACTGGCTGAATGCATCAACGCCCACTGCAAACAGTGATTTTCAGCGGTTAGTGCATAATCTGGCAGGGACAGCAGGCAGCTATGGATTCCATGAAGTCACCACGCTGTGTAAAAAAATAGAAGATGCGCTACGAACAAATGATTCAAATTCAGAAAAGTCTATCCAACAGTGGATGAATCAATTACTGGCACTCATTAAAAAATAATTTCGTAACTCTGCACGAATACAATAAACATCGCCATCCGCGCTAAACCGCTACTTAGATTCTATAAGCATAGATTTATCTTTGCTTAGTTTTTCAAGTATATTAGCAGGAATTAGATGCCACGTACCTTGTGCTATCCAGCCCCGCGTTTTCTGTATTTCTCGTAAATGCGTTATTCGATCCGCTGTCTGTGGATGTGAGCGAAGCAGGGCAGGAACATACGCGCCCTGCTTCTGCATGGCCTTTTGCAACACGTCAAACAAGGCCAGTGAACCGGCAACATGATGATAATAACGCCACATGGCTTGCATGCCTTCTTCATCGGCATCCTCTTCCTGTTCACGGCTAAAACCTAACATGGTCATCATCCCGGCATTACTCATCAATTGACTGGCCGCATCGGAGGACTGCCCCAGAACCATGCTGAATAATACACTGAGCACCATGCCCTTACCCATCGCCCGTAGTGGATGACGTAATTTAATATGCGCCATTTCATGCCCTAACAACATCACTAATGCATTCTCACTGGGTAGCTTTTCCAGCAGACCACGAAAGACCATTATGTGACCACCCAATGTTGCGAAGGCGTTAACCGTATCGTCGTTGACATAATGAACAGTAATTTTCATCCCGGCAGGCAATTCCATCGCCACTGCAAGTTCATCCGCTAAGATTTGTAGATAAGCATCAACCTCGTCTCGATCTTTAAGTTCGGGTTCATATTTTTGTACCAGCTGTTGTTCATATTCAAATGGAATATATCGCACCAGCCAGTCGACCGATAAACTTATCAGCAATGTAATCAACAGGACACCGGCAATCACCGCCGAGCTAAGCAGGGCGAACTCTTTTAGTGGATGAGTTTCGCTTACATTGATCCCTTCGGGGATTTTTGGGTTTTGGTAGTCCAGCGTAATGTCCCTGAGCTGTTATTCAAACGCCCTAACAAATTGTAGGGTCGAATTTATTCGACCACAGAGTTAAAATCCACCCTACAATTTCAGGTAGAAACTGGCACCAGTGCAGTGCCATAGGCCAGCACTTCGATAGAACCAACTCCGCCACGGGCATTTTTAGATATAGAAGCGGTTTCCAGCTTGATATTGAAAACTTTGTTCGCGCCGACTTTTCGGGCCTCCTGCTTCATCCGTAACAGGGCTTCACGCCGCGCTCGATCCAACAGGCTTTCATACGCAACAATACGTCCCCCCACCAGACTACGCAATCCGGCCAAAAATCGTTTGAAGTAATCAACGGAAATTACCACACTACCCGTTACTAAAATTGAAGCTTCCAGTTGCTCACCCAAAGGCGGGATCTTGCTGGCAATCACCAACAAATCACGATACTCATCTTCCCTTTGTATGATTGATTTATAATGCCGAGCTTCAGCAATGCGGCCAAACACATAACCCACAGCTAATAGCGTTACCAAAACAATAAGATCATACATGTGCTTACTCCAGCACCACCGCGGTGCCGTAAGCAAACAGTTCGGCTGCACCCTGGGTGACGGATGAGGTTGAAAAGCGCACATTGATAACCGCATTAGCACCCACGGCTTTAGCCTGCTCCGTCATCCGTCGCACCGCTTCCTCCCGTGCCTCCTGCAATAACTCGGTATAACCCTTGAGTTCGCCGCCAAATATATTTTTAAGGCTAGCCATAATGTCGCGACCAAAATGTTTGGTGCGTACAGTACTGCCCTGCACTAATCCCATATGCGCCTTGATGCGCTTGCCGGGGATGATTTCCATATTGCTGATAATCATATTACCTGCCCTGTTTTAATGGTAAGCACGATGGAATCCATCGCTACAGACTTCTCTCTGCTATAGAACGAATCAGACTGCCACTCAGTACATCACGAATTTCCGTCGGAGCAGGGTGGTTTCCAGTTTCACCTTCAAGAATATAATCGAGTTCATCAGCAAATTGTTCACGCACCTCTTGTACCGTACGAGCAGGAAATTGATGAGCAAGGTTGGCGCTGGTTGAAATCAATGCACCACCAAAATTTTTACACAGCTTTGCCACAAGAGGGTGATCACTCACGCGTACAGCAAGGGTGTCATGCTGGCCACGCAGCCAACGACTGAGATCGGATTTAGCCGGCCATAACCAGGTATGCGGCCCCGGCCAACTTGCCAGCACCGGTTGTTGCAGACGTTCATCAATATCAACCAGATAAGGTTCAAGCTGTAAAAAATCGGAGGCGATCAAAATCAGTCCCTTGTCACGTTGACGTTGTTTAACCGCCAGCAAACGCTTAATACTTTCAATGTTGGCGGGATCACAACCCAGGCCATAAACAGATTCTGTCGGATAAGCGATCACGCCTCCATTGCGTAAAACCTGCACGGCTTCGCTGATGATTTTGTCATTCATATATAACTAAGAAAAATCTGCACTCTTTACCATTCTGTTATGACTTTAAATCTTCGTAAGAATATGCTGTGCGGAACCGATTAATCCTTCGACTTCGCTCAGGACGAACGGATAAATACAGGCAATCCTAAATACAGGCATCCCTAATTACAGGTTCGCCTGCAATTCCGCATCTTTGCGGCGCACGACATCGGCATTATCGGCTCGTTCCTGTTTGACCCGGTTCGCAACCTCATCATCACTGATGGCCAGTATTTGTGCGGCAAGGTAGGCGGCATTCTTTGCCCCGGCTTTGCCGATAGCTACAGTTGCAACCGGAATGCCAGCGGGCATTTGCACTGTAGACAATAATGCATCCATGCCTTTGAGTGGCCCACCATCCATTGGGATGCCAATCACCGGCTTCAAGGTATGTGCGGCCACCGCACCAGCAAGGTGTGCGGCGAGTCCGGCTGCGGCAATAAATACTTTACAGCCACGGGCTTCAGCATCTTCGATATACATCACCGTATCTTCCGGGGTGCGATGTGCCGAAGTAATTTTAACTTCCAGCGGGATGTTCAGTTTTTTCAGTACTTCAATGCCGGCTTCAACCACCGGTAAATCTGAGTCTGAACCCATTAAAATAGCAACAAAGTTTTTATTTTCTGACATAGTTTTTAATTTCATTAAAGTTGGAGTTAATAGTAATCTATCCTGCTCATGCTTCGACAAGCTTCCTTCGACTTCGCTCAGGACGAACGGTGTTCGTTAATATTGCGCATTGTTGGGCTTCACTGTTGTTCAACCCAACCTACTGGTAATTTAAAATATCTTTCTACTCATCATCGGCTTCTACTTTTTCGCTGAAACCACATTCCTTTTGCGGGCAGACTTTTTCAGTGCCACGGCGTTTGGTTGTTTTCTTCGTCAACATTGGCCAGCCGCAATCAGGACAGGCTTCTTTTAGAGGCTCATTCCAAACCGCATATTTACAATCAGGATAACGTCCACAGGAAAAGAAAATCTTACCGTTACGTGACTTGCGCCTAAACATGCTGCCCTGCTTGCACTCGGGGCATTCCACTTCCATGTCCTGCGGTTTTTCCAGCGGTTCAATGTGTTTGCAATCGGGATAACTGCTACAGCCGATAAACTTACCATAACGACCGTGGCGAATGATTAGATCAGAATTGCAATCCGGGCACTTGCGATCTTCGATGACTTCGGGTTCACTATCGGCATCTTCATTCAGATTGCGGGTGTAATCACACTCGGGGTAAGCATCGCAGCCGATAAACCGTCCACGCCGACCTAATCTAATCGATAACGGCCCGTCACACTTGGGGCATTTCTCATCAATTTTTTCATGGGTAACATCCTTGCGATCCACGTTCTTGTCTTTGTCATCTACCAGTTCTTTAAAGGGCTTCCAGAATTTTTTCATTAGCGGCACCCACTTTTTTTCGCCGCGTGAAATAGCATCCAGATCATCTTCAAGATGGGCGGTAAAATCGTAATCCACGTACTGGGTAAAATGCTCGGTCAAAAATTTATTAACTATACGTCCCACATCGGTTGGAATAAAACGTTTCTTATCCATGTCCACATATTCGCGCGACTGTAGCGTCGAAATAATCGAGGCATAAGTAGAAGGGCGACCAATGCCGTATTCTTCCAGCGTCTTTACCAGGCTAGCTTCCGAGAAGCGGGGGGGGGGCTCAGTAAAATGCTGTTCGGGTAAAACCTTCAACAGATCCAGTTCATCGCCTTCTTCCATTGGCGGTAATAAACGATCTTTGTCATCTGCCGGCGTTTTACTGTCATCGACACTTTCCAGATAGACTGCCATAAAACCTGGTTCAACCAATACCGAACCATTAGCGCGAAAAAGATGTGTAGTGCCATCGCCCGCCGCGAGATCAACAGCCACCGTATCCATGCTGGCGTGAATCATTTGACAGGCGATGGTGCGCTTCCAGACCAACTCATACAGACGAAATTGATCTTTGCTTAAATGGGATTTGATCTCAGCCGGTTCATGATTCACCGAGGTGGGGCGAATCGCTTCATGGGCTTCCTGTGCATTTTTTGCCTTGGTTTTATAGACTCGAATAGTGGCTGGTAAATTCTTTTTACCAAAGCGTTTTTCAATATAGTCACGAATTTCCGCCAACGCTTCCTCGGCTAAATTAACCGAGTCAGTACGCATATAGGTAATCAAACCAACGGTCTCCCCGCCCAGATCCGTACCTTCATATAATTGCTGGGCAACGCTCATGGTTTTTCTGGTAGTGAAACCTAATTTACGTGCGGCTTCTTGCTGCAGGGTCGAGGTTGTGAAGGGTGCAGTTGGATTACGTTTACGTTTTTTCTTCTCAACTTTTTGAACCCGCAACTTACCATTGGCAGCCTGCGCCAGCGTTTGCTCAGCCTTTTTCGCTTTAGCTTCCGTGTTAATTGAAAACTGGCTTAACTTCTTTGCATCCAGATAGGTAAGCCGGGCATTAACAGCCTGCTTATCCTTTTTGATCCCGACTTCGACTTCCGCATCAATCGTCCAGTATTCTTTAGGCTTGAATTTTTCAATCTCTAACTCACGCTCGACTATCAAACGTAAAGCCGGGCTTTGTACTCGGCCAGCAGATAAACCACGCCGAATTTTTTTCCATAATAATGGAGACAAATTAAAGCCTACCAGATAATCCAGCGCCCGCCGTGCCAATTGTGCATTGACCATATCCTGGGACAGTTCACGCGGATCAGCAATGGCCTCATTCACCGCACGTTTGGTTATTTCATGAAATGCAACCCGCCCCACTTTCTTACCTTCCAGCAGACCCTGATTATTGAGTATTTCATACAGATGCCAGGAAATCGCTTCACCCTCGCGATCCGGATCCGTTGCCAGATAAAGATTATCTGATTTTTTTAAGGCCTTGACGATGGCATCAACATGTTTCTGATTGCGTTCGATGATCTGATATTTCATGGCAAAGTCATTCGCCGGATCAACCGCGCCCTCCTTGGGTAATAAATCCCGCACATGACCATAGGAAGCAAGGACTTCAAATCCCTTGCCCAGATATTTTTTAATCGTCTTGGCCTTGGCCGGAGACTCTACGATGACTAGACTTTTTTCCATTTTTTTCCGTAATAGTTAAAAAGCAAATGCCCGCAAAAGCGGGCATGGGTATATAAAATATGTTTATTTTCTAGTGAACAACGCCGGGGGCTTCCTCAAAAACCAGATCTTCCATCCAGGCAAAAGCCGCTTCACGACCGGGTTGATTAAACAACACCATCAGGGTGACCCACTTCAATTGATCAATGTCGATTTCATCTTCGTCCAGCGCCATGACGCGATCCACAACCATTTCCCGCGTATTGTGATCCAGCACGCCGGTTTGCTCAAGAAACATCAAAAAGCCCCGCGCATCCAGATCCAGTTTTTCGGTTTCTTCCACCGTGTAAACGCGGATTGAACTGGTGTTGACCAGGGGTAATTTTTCGGGAAAATCCTGCAACGCAACCAGACCTTCCAGCCATTCAAAAGCCTTGCTTATTTCGATGCTCTGGAAGCCCGCCTGCTGTAATTCCACCCGCAGTGATTCCTCATCGGTATCAAATTCAATATCGTCACTCATGTAATTTTCAAACAGGTACATCAATACGTCGAGCACGTTTTCTTTCATGTTATTTTCCTCATCGGGTCAGACAATAACGACCACCTGACATTGTTGCAACGTAACCTTGCAATTCCAATACCAAGAGCATGGAGCAAACCGCGTCGACAGTCAATCCACTTCTTTCCACGACTTTATCCACCGAGGTAGGCTCATAACCTACATTTTTCAAAACCTTATGATAATCTTCATCCAGCTCAAAGGCTGGAACAGCACTTTTCTCAGATGATTCAACCACCGTATCAGTCGCAAAATCCGGAAATTCCTCAAGGATATCCTGCGCCGTTTCTACCAGCTTTGCACCCTGACGAATCAAAGCATTACAGCCCTTTGCCAGTGAATTATGAATTGAACCCGGCACCGCGAAAACTTCTCGCCCTTGCTCCAGCGCCAGTCTGGCAGTAATCAACGAGCCACTACGCAACGCCGCTTCCACCACCAGCACCCCGCGAGATAATCCGCTAATGATCCGGTTGCGACGAGGAAAATTCCCCGGCCGGGGCGGGCTGCCCAGTGGAAATTCAGACACTAGCACACCTGTTTCGGCAATTTCATGGGCGAGATCATGGTGCCGCGCCGGATACACCCGATCCAGCCCAGTGCCGGTGACCGCAATACTCATCCCCCCTACCGACACAGCCCCTCGATGAGCTTCTGCATCGATTCCGTGTGCCAGCCCACTGGTGACTACCAGACCTAATGCCGAAAGATGAGCACCAAAAGTATGCGCTGTTTCCTTGCCCATCGGCGTAGGAGTTCGGCTGCCAACCATGGCAATCTGCTGAAAACCGATGACTTCCGGGTTCCCAAAAAGATAAAGTAGCGGCGGGGGATCCGGGATCTGTCTTAACAGGGAGGGATAATCTTCATCGCTGAGTACGCAGATTCGTGCCCGATCCTGCTCCAGCCAGCGCAGGTCGGTCTCAACGCCAGCCCAGTCCGGTGCAGACAGACTCTCAATTTGTCGTTTATCCAGCCCGCAGGCAGCTAGCTCCGTATTTGATGCCTCGAAAATATCCAGTACAGAAGGGTAGTGTTCCAGCAGACGCTGAATGCTGATCGGGCCCAGATAAGGCGCACGATTAAGTGCCAGCCAGGCAGAGAGAATTTCTGCAGTTTTAGTCATAAGCCAGCTCCATCATTTCCCTGATAGTATACTGAATAAAACGGCATTCGCAGTGACAGAATCAAATAACAGGGATCTGCCGCTGCGGGTTCGCTTTTCAGCGAACAGGTACGGCTGCAACTGTACCCGCAGAAATTATGGGTTAGTCACCCGGTCACGAATATGCAGTGGCCGTTGTGCTTCCATCACCAGTGCATAGCTCATTTTTTCATAAACCCGAAAAACCATCAGAACACCGGCACGTTCATCCGGTAAATCCACCGTATTCCAGCTCCAGGTTTTATTCGGATCCCGTACCCGTACACCACGCTGGTAGATTGCCAGCACGTGCCCAGGCTCAAGGCCTTCACGCTCACCTAGATTGAGAACCACGATATTGTACTGGCCAATCTGAGCTACCCCCTGAAATACCGACATAATTTCACCCCCGACCTCTTCCACCGGCGGGCGGGGGACAAAGTTGAAATCAAGCTTCTGCTCTTCTTTCGGTATCAGCACGTCACTATTGAAAATTTCCTGATGAGCGCGGGTAACATCCAGGGTGGAAGGTTTTTCTTCATTTTCACCAAAATGCACTAATCGCGCATCTGCAACCCGGGCAACCTCATAGCCCAGCAACTCTCCGGTAACCGGATCACGATATTCGCCCACCGGCCGCACAACATCATAAACGCCAACACTCTTATCCGTAATACCTTTAGAATAAATTCGATCACCGGTTCCGGTCACCAGATGTTGCTCATAGCTGGAAATGATGTAAGGCGCACGTTTTAAATCCTGCTCGGAAACCACCCGGGCCCCGCCAAGGAAGGGCGCAATAGCTGAACGTGGAATGGTATTGATCGATTTATCCAGCGTTTCAAAACGTATTTCAGGTGACAGCTTGACGGTTTTAACCCGTGAAGGCGGTGCATAGCCACCGGCACCATCGAGGGTAATATAAGGCTTACCGTCTTCATCGAAGTAGAGAACAATCACATCACCTGGGAAAATCAGGTGCGGGTTACGAATGCGGGGATTGATATGCCAGACTTCCGGCCACAACCAGGGATCTTTCAAAAAGCGTTTGGAAATATCCCACAGGGTATCGCCGCGCTTAACCACATAACGCTCAGGAAAATCACGCTGAATCACCACCGGTGCCGGTTCAGGCTCGGGGGCAGGTTCACGCATCCGCACCTCCACCACCGGTTCCGGCTCCGCCTCCACAACGTCCTGTTTTTCCGGTGTGCGGGCACAGGCAGCTAGACTGCCCACCAGCAACACGGCAAGAAAACGTATTAAATTTTGAGCAAACACTTTATTATCTATCATAAGAATCCCTTAACCGGAGCCAGGCCTGTAATTCATCATCGGAACTAAAATAGATATATTCACCTGTTTTCAATTCCTGTTATCCAGTAGTATCATAATGTTAGCAGCTTTTTCTACACTTGTTACTTAAATATATCAAGATCCTATTAATTCCATGTCCATGCTCACAATTTTACGTTACCCCGACGAGCGCCTGCGCACTATCGCAAGGCCAGTCGAGAACTTTGACCCCAAACTTCAGCAGCTGATCGATAACATGCTGGAAACTATGTATGCCGCCCCCGGTATCGGCCTTGCTGCCACCCAGGTCGATGTTCACCTGCAGCTACTGGTTATCGACATCAGTGATGAAAAAAACCAGCCGCTGGTATTGATTAACCCGGAAATTATGGAAAAGGATGGCAACCAGACCTTTGATGAGGGCTGTCTTTCTGTCCCCGGTATTTATGAATCCGTGGAACGTGCTCAACATATTCGCCTGCAAACCTGTGACAACCAAGGACAAGCCTTTGAAATGGAAGCCGAAGATCTGCTGGCCGTATGCATTCAGCATGAAATGGATCACCTCAAGGGCAAACTCTTTGTTGATTACCTTTCCAATCTAAAACGCCAGCGTATTCGCAAAAAATTACTTAAACAGGAAAAACAGGCCATGTAGATGCTGGTTTTGCAGGCCAAATAGCCCTACTATCATAAGAAAAATATAAATCTTTAACTCACTGAATTTTCATCATTAGTTTTCAGCTTCAAGGTAAATCAGCTTCATGAGCTCAGTACTTCGCATCATTTTTGCAGGCACACCTGAATTTGCCGCCATCTCCTTACAGGCCTTGCTGGATGCCAGTAAGGATCATGCATATGAAGTCATTGCCGTCTACACCCAGCCGGATAGACCGGCCGGTCGCGGGCGTAAATTACAGGCCAGCCCGGTCAAGATGCTGGCACAGACCCGGCAAGTACCGGTTTATCAACCGGAAAACTTTAAAAATCCGACTGTGGTCGAAACCCTCCAGGCCCTCAATGCCGATCTTATGATCGTCGCCGCATACGGGCTACTCCTGCCCCCAGCCATTCTTGCTGCGCCCCGCTCAGGCTGTATCAATATTCACGCCTCCCTGTTGCCGCGCTGGCGTGGTGCGGCTCCGATTCAACGTGCAATTCTAGCCGGTGATGCTGAAACAGGTATTACCATTATGCAAATGAACGAAGGTCTGGATACCGGCGACATGCTGTTAAAACAGCACTGCCCCATCGAGCCCACGGATACCGCCGCCAGCCTCCACGATAAACTGGCAAAACTGGGCGGCGAGGCACTGCTCACCGCGCTGGATAAAGGTGAACAGAATAAGCTCAAGCCTGAAGCCCAGGATGACAACCAGAGCAGTTATGCCGCCAAACTCAAAAAACAGGAAGCTCTGCTAAACTGGCAGGAGGATGCACAAACCCTGTCACGGCAGGTACGCGCTTTTAATCCCTGGCCGGTGGCGCAAACCCACATTGGTGAGCAGCAGCTACGGATCTGGGCCGCCGAGGCGCTCGATGAAACGAGCGAAGCAAGCCCCGGCACCGTGGTTGCCAGCAACAAAACAGGAATCGACATAGCCACCGGAAGGGGACTGCTACGCTTAAAGCAACTGCAGCCTCCCGGTAAAAAAGCCATGGATGCCCCCGCCTTTCTAAATGGATACGCCGATCTATTGCCGGTCGGCCGCTGCCTGAGTCAATAACAATATGAATCCACGTCTCGCTGCCCTCAATGTTCTGCAACAGGTCTTCGACAAAGGTCGCAACCTGCCCGATGCACTGGATGCCATACAGACTCGCATCCCCGATCAAAAAGGTCGCGCTCTGACTCAGGCTCTGGCCTACGGCGTGCTACGCCACTGCTTCAGCCTCGATGCCATTTTGCTGCAACTATTAAAAAAACCGTTAAAACCCAAAGATGCCGATCTCCGCTATCTACTTCTTCTCGGCCTCTATCAGATCATTCACATGCGTGTTCCCGACCATGCAGCTGTTTCGGAAACCGTGAAGCTCACCCCGGCCCTGAAAAAAAACTGGGCACGAGCCATGGTCAACGGGGTATTACGCAACTACCTGCGTCAGGCGGATGCGCTACAGGCCCAGGCGGCAAAGAAGGATGAAAGCCGTTATGAGCATCCCGAATGGCTGCTGGTGAAGTTACAGGAAAGCTGGCCCGATCACTGGCAAGCGATTGCCAGCGCCAATAATCAAGCCGCCCCCATGACGCTGCGCGTTAACCTGCAGCAAATCAGTCGCGAGGATTATCATCTGCGATTGAAAACCGCTGAGATTGAAGCTGAACCCTGCACCCACTCTAAGGCGGGACTGCGGCTGACGGATGCCGTACCAGTGGAACAGCTGCCCGGTTTTAAAAAAGGTCTGATTTCAGTACAGGATGAAGCCGCACAGCTGGCCGCGCCGCTACTGCAGGCGGCATCCGGCGAGCGCATCCTCGATGCCTGCGCCGCCCCCGGAGGCAAAACTGCCCATCTGCTGGAACTATCACCGGCGCTGGGACAGCTGGATGCGCTGGAACGTGACCCCACACGACTCGACTATGTACGCGAAAACCTGCAACGCCTGGGCCTGAAAGCCAACCTTATCAACGGCGATGCAACCCAGCCGGATAGCTGGTGGGACGGCAAAGCCTACGATCGAATTTTACTCGATGCCCCCTGCAGTGCCACCGGGGTGATTCGCCGCCATCCCGATATTAAATATCTGCGCTGGGAACAGGATCTAATTACCCTGATAGAAACCCAGCAACAAATATTGCAGGCACTATGGCCCTTGCTGGCTCCGGGCGGCCTGTTGTTATATGCAACCTGTTCCGTGCTGGCGGAAGAGAATCATCTGCAGATTGAAAAATTTCTCAATCTCACTGACGATGCTGAGCTGCAACCTATTAATGCTGAGTGGGGGATCTCCACCCCGGCCGGTCGGCAGATTCTACCCGGCGAAGAAAATATGGACGGCTTTTTTTATGCCTGTTTACGCAAGGTATAAGACAATTTTCACTGAAACGACCAATGCGGCTAAAGTGGCACAGACTCGCCTGCAACAATACCTTGCGCTTCTATATCTGCTGCTCCTGCTGGTACCTGCCCCATCACAGGCAGCGGAAGCCTTCCTGATCAAGTCGTTGGAAACCCAACTGCACGATGAGGTTTATTCATTTAACGCCCATATCAAATATGGCTTCTCTGAAGAAGCACTGGCGGCGCTGAAAAATGGCGTACCCCTGATCATTCTCATGAACATCGAGGTACAGGAAAAACGCTGGTACTGGAATAAAACCATCGCCCAGCTTGAACAGGGCTACCTGCTAATTTATCACGCGCTATCGAAAAAATTCATTCTGCACAATCTCAACAGCGGTATTCAAAATGATTATTCCAATTTAGATGATGCCCTGTTCGCATTGGGCCACCTGCGCAACATGCCGCTGATCGATGCCAAATTGCTGAAACCTGATAGCCATTATATTTTACGTTTACGCAGCCGACTGGATATCGAGTCCCTGCCGGCTCCCATGCGTCCACTGGCCTACATTTCTTCTGACTGGCGACTACAAAGCGACTGGTACACATGGCCATTAACGCCCTGATAAAACGCTTCTTCTCCGGCAGCACTCCGATCATTCTGGTCTTTATGCTGTTGCTCAACTCTCTTTATATGATGAGCGGGGCAACGCATAACTCAGCCACCTTTGGCCAACTTTATTCTCTGCTGCTGGGCATTAATATACTCGCCATTTTCCTGTTTCTGGTGCTGATTGGAAAAAGCCTGTGGTTGCTGGTTCAACAGTACCGGCAGCAAACAACCGGCTCGCGACTAACCGCCAAACTGGTGGTAATGTTTGTGATTTTATCGGTCACCCCGGTCACCATTGTCTTTTATTTTTCTCAGGATTTTATCCGGCGCGGCATCGATAGCTGGTTTGATGTACGTATCGAAAATGCACTCGACGATGCCCTGAAACTAAGCCAGGCCGCGCTGGATCAACGTATGCGTGAACGACTACAGCGCACCCGTCAGGTCGCCCAGCAACTGGAAACCACCGATAACAACCTGGTTGCCTTAAAGCTCAACGATCTACGCAATGAGTTAGGCGCACAGGAGCTAACCCTGTTTTCCCGAAACGGTCAAATTATTGCCTCCAACAGCACCGAAACCTCACGTCTGGTGCCGGTACATCTGGATGACATTACCCTGCATCTACTCCATCAACGTGCATACAAGGTCGGCCTGATTCCGGTTAAAGATGCCGGCCTGCACATTCGCACGGCGGTGGCCGTACCCGGTACTGGTATCATTGGTGAGGGGCGCATTCTTCAGGCTTTGTTCCCGGTAGCCAAGCACATGAATGATCTAGCTAACAGTGTGCAGTCCGCCTTTGGCCAGTACCGGGAAATCACCTACCTACGCACACCGCTGAAATATAATTTTATTCTCACCCTCTCACTGGTGCTGCTACTGAGTATTCTCACCGCGATCTGGGCGGCCTTCTATGCGGCACGGCGAATGACCGCACCGATTTATGAACTGGTGGAAGGTACCCGTGCGGTTGCCGCTGGTAATTATGATAAACGTCTGCCCCTGCCCGGCAATGATGAGCTTGGATTTCTGGTCAGCTCCTTCAATGATATGACCTGGAAAATTGCCCAGGCACGGGAAGATGCCCGTGACTCTCAGCTACAATTGCAAACCCAGCACACCTATCTGGAAACCGTACTCGCCAACCTTTCTTCCGGTGTACTGACTCTCGATTCAGAATTTAACCTGCGCACCTGCAATAAAACCGCCAGTCAAATCCTCGGCCTGGATGTCGATACCTTCTTGCAGAAACCTTTAAAGACACTGGCGAAAAAAAATCCGGGACTGCAAATTTTTATCGATACGGTCAGTAGTCGAAGCAAAGATCCTGAATCCAGCTGGCAGGCCGAAATCAGCTTACTCGGGCCCGCCGGACATAAGGCGCTTATCTGCCGGGGATCTATTCTTCCTGACAGCGATGACCGCCCTGACGGTCTGGTAATAGTCTTCGATGACATTACCGCCCTGCTGCAGGCGCAGCGCAATGCAGCCTGGGGCGAAGTTGCCCGGCGTCTGGCCCATGAAATTAAAAACCCACTGACCCCCATTCAGCTTTCCGCCGAACGTCTGCGCCATAAATATCTGCACACCATGTCGGCCAAAGATGCCGATGTACTGGATCGTGCCACCCACACCATTGTCCAACAGGTAGAAACCATGAAGGAGCTGGTCAAGGCCTTCAGCGAGTATGCGCGCATGCCCACGCTGGAACTGGAGGCGCTGAGCCTGAATCGACTGATAGAAGAAGTACTGGAACTCTATCGTGGCCCCGGCGCACAATTACAATTTGAACTCGAATTAGATGCTTCCATTCCTGCGGTGGAAGCCGATACTGGTCGGCTGCGGCAACTGCTACATAATCTGCTGAAAAATGCACAGGAAGCCATGCACGCATCCCTCGACAGTAGCATCAAAATTCAAACCCGCTGCGGCGAAGAGCAGGCCGGCCAGTTCGTTGAACTACGCTTAAGTGATACCGGCCCCGGCATTCCCGAGGAAATGTTTGAACATCTGTTCGATCCCTACGTCACCAGCAAACCAAAAGGCAGTGGTCTGGGACTGGCTATCGTTAAAAAAATAGTCGAAGAACATGGCGGCGTACTCTGGGCGGAAAACAACAAGGGTGTCGGAGCCAGCATAGTGATACGATTACCAGTAGCGCATCTAACGACTAACTCCGCTGATCCGGATTCATCTGAACACCGTGAGCCGCAAAACCATGCAAGTGCTTGAAACCAACATGACCGAAACCCTCACTCACGCCGCCCCCTATATTCTGGTGGTCGATGACGAACCGGATATCCGTCATCTGGTACAGGAGATTCTTGAAGACGAAGGCTACGAAGTCAGTGTGGCCGAGAATGGTGAAGCGGCACGCACGGCTCACCGTCAGCGTCGACCTGATTTAGTTCTACTGGATATCTGGATGCCGGATCTGGATGGCATCAGCCTGCTAAAAGAATGGTCCGATGAGAATCAGTTGCCCATGCCGGTGATCATGATGTCCGGCCACGGTACGGTAGAAACGGCGGTGGAAGCCACCCGCCTGGGAGCCTACGATTTTATCGAAAAACCGCTGTCACTGGCCAAGTTATTACTGACCATTGAACACGCGCTGGAAACCGACAAGCTGCAACAGGAAAATCGCGGCCTGCTGAGTAAGACTATTGCCATCAAGGAACCCATTGGCAAAAGCCCCCTGATGCAAAAACTGCGTGAACAATTACAGCGAGTTGCCGAACATGACAGCTGGGTGTTACTTGATGGTGAACCCGGTTGCGGCATGAATGTCGCTGCCCGTTACCTGCACGCGATGAGTAAACGCTGCACGCGCCGCTTAATTGAAGTTAATCTCGGCACCCTCTCAGAACAGCATTTTGCCCGTGAACTGTTTGGCTATGAAGAAAATGGTCGAGTGCATTACGGCTTGTTAGAACAGGCCAATGGCGGCAGCCTGTTATTATATGATATTGCCGAAATGGATGCGGATATTCAGCGCCGCCTGCATTCTGCGCTGTCCGCAAAAACCTTTGTGCGCATCGGCGGCACCGAGCCGGTACAAATGCATGCCCGGATCATTGCTGCCAGTAATCACGATCTGCCGCAACAGGTTGCCGATAATCGCCTGCGAAAAGATCTCTACTACCAGCTCAATGTTGTGCCGATTCATATTCCACCCTTGCGTACTCATCGTGAGGACATCCCGGAATTGTTGGCCTACTTCAGTCATTATTTTATTGATCAGGAAAACCTGCCTTACCGTCATTTCAGTATGGCCGCACAGAACCGCTTACGGAACTATCCCTGGCCGGGCAATATTCGTGAACTGATCAATCTGGTTCAGCGTCTGCTGATCATTAGCCAGAATGATGAAATCAGCATCGATGATGTGGATCTTGCTTTAGGCCAGCAACAGGTAAATGCTGAAACCAATTTATCCACATTTGAAACCGGCGGTTTAAATACTGACGCGGAAGATTTTGATCGGCCCCTGCGTGAAGCACGTGAAGCCTTTGAACGTCGTTACCTTATCCATCAATTACGCTTGAACCATGGCAATGTCAGTAAGGTGGCCAAAATAGCTGAACTGGAACGCACCCATCTATACCGTAAACTGCGGGCGCTAGGGATTGATCCAAAAGATAATAAATAACACACTACGACTATGAAAATAATTATACTCGGTGCTGGACAGGTGGGCAGCTCACTGGCTGAAAACCTGACCAATGAAGCCAACGACATTACCCTTGTCGATCAAAATGAAGTTGCCCTGCAAGCCTTACAGGACAGGCTGGATCTACGCACAATTTATGGCAATGCCTCACACCCCGATGTACTCAGCCGCGCGGGTGCCGATGATGCGGACATGCTGATCGCCGTCACCGACAGCGATGAAACCAATATGATCGCCTGCCAGGTGGCCTATACCATTTTTCATACGCCCACCAAAATTGCCCGCGTGCGCTCAGTCGAATATCTGAAACACAAACGCCTGTTCAGTCAGGAAGCCCTGCCGATTGATGTGCTCATCAGTCCTGAGCAAATCATTACCGATTATATCCAGCGTCTGATTCAGCACCCCGGCACCCTGCAGGTGCTGGACTTTGCCAACGGTCAGGTACAACTAGTCGGTGTGCGCGCCTACTACGGAGGGCCGATGGTGGGTCATGAACTTCGTGACATCGGGGCACACATGCCAAAAGGCGTGGAAACCCGCGTCGCTGCTATCTATCGTCAGGATCGTGCCCTTATTCCCGAAGGCCATACGGTCATTGAAGCCGATGACGAAGTTTTCTTCATTGCCGCAACCGAACATATCGGCACGGTGATGAGTGAGTTGCGACGAGTGGATACCCCTTATCGGCGCATCATGATCGTCGGCGGCGGCAATATTGGTAAGCGTGTTGCTAAGGCACTGGAAAATGATCATCAAGTTAAACTGATCGATCACAATGCCGCACGCGCCAATGAAATTTCAAATGAACTCAACAACACCATGGTGTTGCTCGGCGATGCCGCTGATGAAGAATTATTGCAGGAAGAAAATATCGATAGCATCGATGTCTTTTGCGCCCTCACCAATGACGATGAGGCCAATATTCTTTCCTCGATGCTGGCCAAACGTCTCGGCGCACGCAAGGTGATGACCTTGATCAATCGCGCGGCCTATGTGGATCTGGTGCAAAGCGGTGACATCGATATCGCTATCTCACCCCAGCAGTCCACCATTGGTAGCCTGCTGACCCATGTGCGTCGCGGTGATGTTGTTAAAGTTCATTCCCTGCGCCGGGGCGCGGCCGAAGCCATCGAAGCCATTGCCCACGGCAGTAAAGGCTCGTCCCGTGTGGTTGGCCGTAGCATCGGTGAGCTCAAACTACCGCAGGGCACCACCATTGCCGCCATCGTCCGCGGCAGCCAGGTCATTATTGCCCACCATGAAATTGTCATCGAACCGGAAGATCACGTCATTCTTTTCCTCATTGACAAAAATCGGATATCTGAAGTCGAAAAACTGTTCCAGGTTGGAATTACGTTTATCTAAAAAGGGACAGGGGACAGGGACTAACAAGTTATGAAAATGAAAGAAAACACATTACAACCACTAGAAATTTTGATGACCTTTGCTCATGGAAGAGTTTTCCTCGTCACTCGTCACTCGTCACTCGTCACTTTTTAGCCCATGCAATTCCTCGTCATTCAACGCATCGTCGGACTGCTGCTGGTTATATTCAGCTCAACCATGCTACCGCCTATGCTAGTGTCCGTTATTTATCTGGACGACGGCTTTGAGTCTTTCTTTTACGCTTTTGCCGTCACCTTGATTACCGGTATCGCACTCTGGCTGCCGGTAAAAAATCAGCGCCGGGAACTGCGGCTTCGCGATGGCTTTCTGGTAGTAGTGATGTTCTGGACAGTGCTGGGTCTATTTGGTGCCATTCCATTTGTCCTCACCGAGCATCCGCACCTGACCATCACCGATGCCGTTTTTGAATCGCTCTCCGGACTGACTACCACCGGAGCTACCGTATTAACGGGCATCGATCAGTTACCGAAAAGCATTCTCTATTATCGCCAGCAATTACAGTGGTTAGGTGGCATGGGTATTATCGTGTTGGCGGTGGCCATCATGCCGATGCTCGGCATTGGCGGTATGCAGCTCTATCGTGCCGAAACTCCCGGCCCCATCAAAGACAGCAAACTCACCCCACGGATTACCGAAACTGCTAAGGCACTCTGGTATATTTATCTCACGCTTACGGTGGCCTGCGGTATTGGCTACTGGATGGCCGGTATGGATGCGTTCGACGCCCTCGCCCACAGTTTTGCAACCGTGGCGATTGGCGGCTTTTCTACCCACGATGCCAGCATGGGCTACTTTATTGATAAACCCATGGTGGAAGCTGTCGCCATTGTTTTCATGTTTATCTCCGGCATCAACTTTGCCCTGCATTTTACCGCCTGGCGAACTCGCAACCTGCGTAATTATCTATTTGATTCTGAATTCAAAACCTATCTTGCACTGATGATCATTATTTGTATCATCACCAGCAGCTATCTTTATTATCAGGGCCTGTTTGCCACCCATCAGGAAACTCTGATTCACAGTATTTTTCAGGTGGTATCTATCGGCACCACTACCGGTTTCACCACCCATCAATATCATCTGTGGCCAGGTTTTCTACCGGTGATGCTGCTGTTCACCAGTTTCATCGGAGCCTGTGCTGGGTCCACCGGTGGTGGCATGAAAGTGATTCGCTTTCTGCTGCTGCTGCGTCAGGGCATGCGCGAAATCATTCGCGTTATCCATCCCAATGCGATCATTCCGATTAAGATCGGGGGTAAAGCCATGCCACCACGAGTAGTGGAGTCGGTCTGGGGCTTTTTCTCGGCCTATGTCGCCGCCTTTGTCGTTATCATGTTGATCATGATGATGACCGGCCTGAATCAAATCACGGCTTTTTCAGCGGTTGCCGCAACCATGAACAACCTCGGCCCAGGGCTGGGTGATGTTGCCCTGAGTTATGCCTCACTGGAGCCAGTCGCCAAATGGGTTCTCTGCTTTGCCATGCTACTCGGACGACTGGAAATTTTCACTTTGCTGGTTTTACTCACTCCGGCTTTCTGGCGAAAATAAAACCCATTCCATCTACCCCTCCCCTGGACGTTTTTTTCAACTACACTTAAGTTTTTTGCCCTCAGGATGAACTGCAAAAAATGGATTCTGTCACCCGTTATATTTTTTCTCGACCACTGCTTACCGCCCTCCTGGTGGGATCAGCCATTCATCTGCTTACTCAATGCAATTATTACCTGGGCACGGGCATTTTTCACTATCAGCAATGGATCAACGGGATCACTGAAAACACCCTTTACACGCTGCTGGATATTTTCATTCCCTTTTTCGTGCCCTGGATGGTGGCAAGCTTCGGCACGCGTCTAGCCGGCTACCGCCAGCAACAAATTCTGGATATGTTTCCAGAAACCAACCCAGATATCGTCATCTCACTGGATAACAACGGTGTCATTCAATTCATTAATAAATCAGCAGAAACTGTCCTCAGTCAACAGGGGATTGAGCGCACGGATGCTATCCAATTACTACCAGAAAATTTCTACGGTAGTACCGGCAAGCGTAATGATAATCTCAACCTGCTCAGTAATTCCATTCGCCACGGGCAGCACACTTTTCATTTTCAGGTTATTCGCAAAGATAGTCACAGTCTGGTTATCGGCCATGACATCAGCGATTTGCAAACACAATACAATCGACTCAACGGTGTTGTACAACAATTTCACAATATGACGGCATACATGGATCGAACGCTGGAAAGCTATGATCCGCTCTATTTTGATGCGGATGAATATGATCGGCTGATAATCGAAAAACTGTTTTCAAAAAATACGCTGGCAACCGACAATAATCCCGAACATGTTTTTTTACTCGACTGGAAAAAAAACAAACCTGGAGGCTATATCTATTCCATTGACAATACAGCCGTTTTTCGCCGGCAATATGTCGAACTTGAAGATGACGTTGCCCATTACGCCATCATGTCAGGGGAAGACGATGTCGTCTTCGTCAACTGGGAAGATGATGCCTATAGTCTGGAGGATTTTCAACGCCGCTTTCATCCTCAGGTGCGACAAGAAATCGGCCTAATCGAACGCTACACCACCTATCGCAGCGGCAGCATTGCCATTATCGCGTTTTATCACGGACGCAAGCTGGATCAATTTGACGCGATGATACTCAAAGCACTGGCCACTTTTTCTCAGTCCCTGCACCGCATTGCCGAAGAAGGCAAAGAAACCGAGCGCGCCTTTCTTTATACCGTCGATGCTCTCGCCCGTGCCGCAGAAGCAAACGACGAGGACACAGGCGAACATATTATCCGCATCAATGAATATGCAAAAGTGCTGGCGGAGGAAATGGGGATGGATGACTACTTTATTCGCACTATCCATTTTTCCGCGCAAATGCACGATGTCGGCAAGGTACATATCTCAGCCGAGATCCTGAAAAAGCCGGGCAAGTTGAGCACTGAAGAATTTAACAAAATGAAAGCTCATCCCGTGTATGGCGCACGCATCCTCGGTGACTCACCACGTCTGGCCATGGCCAGAGAAATCGCCCTGCACCACCATGAAAAATATAACGGCCAGGGCTACCCTCATGGCATTTCAGGTGAAGCTATTCCCCTCTCTGCCCGCATCGTCGCCCTGGCTGATGTTTATGATGCCCTGCGTCAGAAGCGTGTGTACAAGCCCGCCTTTTCCCATGACAAGACGGTGCACATTATCACCGAGGGTGATGGTCGCACCCTGCCGGATGACTTTGACCCACAGGTACTCGCCGCCTTTCAAAGCATCAACAAAAAGCTGGATCAGATATTTCAGCGCTATCTTTCTCCCCCTCACGAAACAAGCTAACCTGTTGGTTTGTAAAATATTTTACAATACGCCAACCTCACTATCCGCGCACTAGCAACTCAGAAGCAGCCTAATACCTATTGCCTATTTCGTGATTCATCTCACACATTTATAATCCTTACACAAATCGTCTAGAATACTGTGGAGAAAACAGAATCATGGAAAAAATAATAAAAATCGCACTGGGTACAGGGCTTGCAGCAATGCTTGTCACTACCGCAGCGAATGCCGCCCTTGTTTCACGAATGAACGGGGAAATGCTTTATGATGATGTCCTTAACATTACCTGGCTCACTAACGGTAATCTGGCCGAAAGCAATACTTTCGGAATCACCGGCATCTATAGCAATGGCACAATGAACTGGGATACCGCGAACAACTGGGTTGCTGCCATGAATACTGATAACGGCACCGGCTACCTGGGTTTCAATAACTGGCGCATGCCAACCATGGTTGACACCGGTAATCCGGGCTGCGACTGGGCAAACGTCGGTACCGACTGTGGCTTTAATTCAGATACCTCCAGCAGTGAATTCGCCAGTATGTACTATGACACGCTAGGAATTGTCGGCATTCTAGATGCCGATGGTAATCCACAGGCTGATGCCGGTATCAATGCCGATAAAGCGCAACCTTTCTATAACTTTAAACGCAGCCATTACTGGTTTGGGCTGGAACTTGCGCCAGATCCTGATCATGCCTGGCATTTTGACATGCAAAATGGTCGTCAATTAACTTATATTAAAACAGCGGATAACGCCTTTGTTATTCCTGTTATTGCCGGTGATGTTGCCGCCGTTCCGGTTCCTGCTGCTGTCTGGCTGTTCGCTTCAGGCCTGTTAGGACTTGCTGCCGTTTCCAGACGCAAAGGCGCACCAACTTACCACGCCTAAGAAACTCCCCACTCCTCCAATATAAATATACTCCGGGCCTTTCGCTTGCAAAGGTACGGAGTATCCAGCCTTAGATTTTATCGCCCCCGTATCGTTCATTCCCTCTTTGCCTGTTAGTTCACCACGAATAGATGAGCAGATCACTTGCGTGATGCTAGCTTATTAACATACACCTTGCGCTCATCAAGAAAACGTGAGTGCCGCATGCTCATTCACAAGCCTCAAACATAAGAGTTGCGACAGCCCTCGATGCGGCTTTGTTTGTTGTTGAATATGTACTAATATCAGTCCCATAACGCTAATAATCTACGTTTGGATACACGAACATGGGTACAACAAAACAGGGACATTTTTTCTACGCTCAGGTTGCGACTTTGATTCTTAGCCTGTTGTTATTCTTCTCTTTGCCTGTTCAAGCATCCGCTCCTCTACAAATTGGAGTTCTCTACTGGTCGATGAATATCCCCGGTCAAGTTGCCATGCGTAAAGGTCTGGAAGCCGAAGCGGATAAAATTAACCTGCAAGCACAAAACAGTTCACTGCCGAGTGTCGAGCTACTGCCCTTTGTTGCCGGTGATGGCGAAATTGGCATTGAAAACCAAATCAGGCAGATGTTTGAGCTAATACAACAGAAGCCGGATCTTATTATTATTCAACCTACCGATAATGCCGCCTTATCCGCGCCCCTTAAACTTGCCAACAAAAAGAAAATCCCGGTCGTTGCCTATGATCAGTATATTTCGGGAGGTTCATTGCATGCTTACATTACTTCAGATAATTATCAGGCTGGCTATCTCGATGGTGAATACATCGCGTCGCTATTTGACAGAAAATACACTATTAAATTAATACTGGTTGAATATCCCCACGTTTCATCAACTGTCGAACGCCTGAATGGCTTTCTCGATGCCTTAACCGAGGCACAACAGGCACATACTATTCTGACGACCTTTAAAGCCGTTGAACCAATATCAGGTCAGCAAGCCGGCAAGGACATACTGGCGGCCTTCCCCGAAAAAGGTTCGATCGATGTTATTTTTACCGTTAACGATGGCGGTGGGCTCCCCGTTGTTGATGCACTTGCTGCTGCGGGTCGCAATGAAATTATCGTTGCCAGTGTTGATGGCGATCCTGCTTCGGTAAACAACATCCGAGAGCAACGTCTCACCCGCATTGATGCGGCTCAATTCTGTGGCCCCATGGGGGTCGAAGCCATGCGTATCGCTTATGCCATACTGCAAAATAAAAAGGTTCCTGAACACGTGCTCATTCCCACGTTTCCAGTCAGCCAGGAAACCTTACATATTTATCCAGGATGGCATGGCCCGATTCCTGAAAAATTTCGCAAACCCTGGATCAGTAAACAGTCTTACTGGTCAGGAAAAATAAAGGTTATTAAATAATGCCGGACTCTGAGCGAGATCTACCTGAGTCCAGGATACACAATATTAAATGCATCAACCGGCGCATTCTGCTGGTTTTTAGCAGCCTTAGTCTGGTACTGCTAGCAACCACCCTGCTACTCGCCTCATCAATACTCAACCGCACTACCGCCCATGAAACCGAACGACTCTCGGGAATTATTGCCAACACCATCAAGCTGGCCATTGAACGCGTTGCCTTTTCCGGTAAATATCACACCCGCCTGCTATTACAGGAACTACGCAATGATATCCCCGGTTATAGTTATATTGCCGTTATCGATAAGGAAGGGAAAATACTTGCACACAGCCAGACAGAAAAAATAAATCAAATCAATGCCGAGATCGCATCCGGTAAAATTTCTTTCAATAATAATCAGCAAACCTCTCCCCTAGTTCGAAATTTTGATACCAAGCAGGGACGAATACGGGAAGTTCTACTTCCCTATAAAGGTGGGTACGGAAAACAGGATATTGGCTATATTCAGGTTGGCATATCCACCACAGAATCCTATCAAATCCGCCAAAAAGGACAATACCTTATTGTAGCGGTATCCCTGTTGATGCTCTTTATAATCATTGCGGTCAACTGGTATGTTAGCAACCTGCTGGGGCATCCCGTTAAGCAACTGGCCCAACAGATGATCGGTATTCTGAAACATTCCCCCATGTTAATTGCAATTCAAAACCAGAAAGGAGACGTCATTTATTCCAGTGAAAGTTTTAGTCGTCAATTAAAAAATAATACCGGTAATATGCAGCATCTTTATACTTCCCTGCAAGACAACTTTTGTAAACAGCAACAATCCGATGATCAACATGTACTGGATCAACACCGTTCTATAAAACATATCATCGAGATTCCCGATGCAAAAGAAACAAAATATTTTCTCTCTATAAAATTTCCCATTAGCACCGATGACAGCAATACCGTTACGCATATATGTAGTCTTTATGTCGAGCAAAGCGAACAAATTAAGGCACAAAAAACAATTAAACAGCAACACCGGGAACTATTGAAACTTAATCATGAACTGCAATCAAAAATCGATGAAATTGCCAGCATGAATGACAATCTTGAATTGAAAATTATCGAACGCACCCGTTCCCTTGAAGAACTCAACAGTGACTTGAAAAGTTTTAACTACTCTGTATCCCACGATTTAAGAACACCGCTACGAAGTATTGAAGGCTTTATCCAGGTAATACTTGAAGACTATGGTGGCAATTTTAATGAGGAAGCCAAAGGCTACTTCAACCGGGTTTCTGCTGCCAGCCAGCGTATGGGCTTACTCATTGATGACATGCTTTCACTTTCCCGACTAGGGCTGCATACGTTAAGAATATCCAGCGTTAATCTTTCATACATTGCAGAAGAGATCACTCAACAACTTAAAAATAATGAGCCTGAACGAGAAACCCAGATAAACATCGAACAAAATATGATCGTCGATGGTGATCAGGGACTTTTACGCATCATGCTGGAAAACTTGATTGGCAACGCCTGGAAATATAGCCAATATAAAAACATAATCTGCATAGAATTTGGCTCGCAATTATTCAATAAGGAAACCCAATATTATATTCGTGACAAGGGTGCAGGCTTCGACACCCGCTACGAAAACAAGCTGTTCAGTCCTTTCCAGCGACTGCATACGCAGGAAGAGTTTGAAGGAACCGGCATTGGCCTCGCCACCGTCAGCCGAGTGCTGCAACGTCACGGTGGCCGCATCTGGGCTGAAAGCACTATAAATGAAGGGGCAAGCTTTTTCTTTACGCTGGGTAGCAATAACTAAACAGACGTTCCAAATACCGAATCACCTGTGAGTTTCCACCTGCGTGATAAGCTTTCAATTTCCCCGTTCATGGTGAGCTTTCAATTTCCCCGTTCATGGTGAGCTTTCAATTTCCCCGTTCGTGGTGAGCTTTCAATTTCCCCGTTCATGGTGAGCTTTCAATTTCC
>CAZNRP010000019.1:0-34007 GCA_964575555.1 uncultured Thiohalophilus sp.
CAACATTGTCAGGCAGGGGATTGGTGGTATCAAAACTGATGCTACTGATGATGGTGTCGGTGCCTGCATTAAACCTTTCGCTAACAGTATCATCCAGATTATCGACAAAATAAGTGTCATCACCCGCCCCACCGGAAAGAATATCCACACCCGCTCCGCCATCCAGAATATCAATACCTTCACCGCCAATCAGTATATCATCCCCCAGACCGCCATAGAGTTGATCATCACCACTGTAACCCAGCAGTAAATCTGCGCCGCCTTCGCCATATATGCGATCATTCTGGTTATCCAGGCCATAGATAAGTTCACGGGTGGTATTGGTTGAAACCCCATGCATTTCCAGTCCACCGTATTCAAGGGCAGTTATGTCCCAGGTTGTGTTATCTGAAAATTGCAATAATTCCACCCGATTATTGTCATTACCGTACCAGTCCTTGATACGAATTTGATCAGTGCTGTTATTATTGAAATTTATCAGTAGATCCGTTTTAGCGGCTCCCCAGGTATTTTCCCTTGTTAGACTAATATCTGTCGCGGTAATGCCATTACCTAATATGATTTTGTCTGCATACGCCTCTCCCGACAGACCACCGATCTCATTGATAGTATCCATACCATCACCGGTATTGAAGTAATAGGTATCAGATCCCTGACTGCCATTGAGTGTGTCATTACCCATACCACCGATATATTCATTGCCAACATTCAGTGCTGCGAGCATATTATAGTAAGTGCTGGTGAAGTCATCACTGGTCTTACTTCCCAGTACATCATCACCGGCTCCACCCCAGTAACGATCAATACCTGCACCTCCATCTAAAACATCATTTTCATTGCCTCCAAACAGGGTATTGTTGCCTGTGTCACCAATGAGCTCATCAATATCATCGGTACCGTTATAGTTTGTACCAATATTGTGTAGCATGTTCACATCCCATATTGTGCCATCAGCAAAGAGCAACGACTCTACGCGATTAGTCGTACTTCCATACCACTCCACACCCCGTATCTGATCGGTGCCATTGGCAAAGTTAATCAACAAGTCAGTATTCTCGCGTGCCAGACTTACGTCCGTAATCGCGATACCTGCACCCAACACTATTTGATCGGCATAATTGTTGTATCCACCCGTTTCATCAATCGTATCCTGACCGTCTCCCGTATTGAAATAGTACACATCCGAATAACGGTTACCATTTAGTGTGTCATCGCCTGCTCCACCCGTATATTCGTTACCCCAAGCCATCCCTGTTTCACTTTCATAAACTAAACCAGTATAGTCCGCACCACTTTTACTGCCCAACACATCATTACCTGCACCACCATAAAATTGATCACGGCCATAGCCACCACTGATAGTGTCATTGCCACCTTCTCCGTATAACCTGTCATTTTTATAACCTGGCAGCCCCGTCAGTGTTTCACCACTGTCCGTTCCATGCAGTTCCAGACCACCATATTCAAGCGTATTCACATCCCACACCGTTCCATTCGAAAACGTCAATGCCTCAATCCGGTTATCTGTGCCTGAAACAGGATTTAAATACCACCCTTGAACACGGATCTGATCCGTATCATTGCTAAAGTTTATCAGCAAGTCGGTATTCTCGCGTGTCAGACTCACGTCCGTTAACATAATTCCTGAACCTAATACGATTTGATCTGCGTAATTTATATATCCACCCGATTCATCAATCGTGTCCTGACCGTCTCCCGTATTAAAATAATATACATCCGAATACTGGTTACCATTTAGCGTGTCATCACCCAATCCACCGATATATTCATTGCCCCAAATCATTCCTGCTTCATTGTCACGTACAAAACCGGTATAGTCCGCACCACTTTTACTGCCCAGCACATCATTACCTGCACCACCATAAAATTGATCACGGCCATAGCCACCACCGATAGTGTCATTGCCGCCTTCTCCGTATAACCTGTCATTTTTATAATCCAGCCCTGTCAGAGTTTCACCACTGCCTGTTCCATGCAGTTCCAGACCACCATATTCAAGCGTATTCACATCCCACACCGTTCCATTCAAAAACGTCAATATCTCAACCCGGTTATCTATGCCTAAAACAGGATCTAAATACCACCCTTGAACACGGATCTGATCCGTACCATTGCTAAAGTTTATCAGAAAGTCGGTATTCTCTCGTGTCAAACTCACATCCGTTAACACAATTCCTGAACCTAATACGATTTGATCTGCGTAATATCTATATCCACCCGATTCATTAATCGTATCCTGACCGTCTCCCGCATTAAAATAATATACATCCGAATACTGGTTGCCATTTAGCGTGTCATCGCCTGCTCCACCCGTATATTCGTTGCCCCAGATCATCCCTGCTTCACTGTCATTAACTAAACCGGTATAGTCCGTACCACTTTTGCTGCCCAGCACATCATTACCTGCGCCACCATAAAATTGATCGCGACCACTACCACCTGTAATCGTGTCGAAACCACTCTCCCCATACAGACGATCATCCTTGCCATCCAGACCTGTTAGTGTGTCATCATCCACCGTACCACGGACTTCCAACCCATCATATTCCAGTTTATTCACATCCCATTCAGCGCCATCCGCGAAAAGCAATGATTCAACACGATTGTTGCTAGCTGAATACCATTCCAGAATCCGAATCTGGTCAGAGCCATTGCTAAAGTTAATCAATAAATCTGTATTCTCCCGCATCAAACTTACATCGGCAGGAGCGATGCCTTCACCTAAAACAATTTGATCGATAGAATCATTATACCCTCCGATCTCGTTAATGATATCCATGCCATCTCCGGCATTAAAGTAATAGACATCCAAATACGGATTACCATTTAGAAGATCATCACCCGTCCCACCGGTATATTCATTCCCCCAATACATCCCATCCGTTGAGTCATAGATATAAGTGTTATCTGCCCCGGTTTTACTGCCAAGAATATCATCTCCCGCACCGCCATAAATCCGATCCTGACCACTGCCACCGGTTATCATATCTATGCCATTTCCACCATAAAGCAGATCATCCCCTGCACCCCCCGATAAGGTCTCATTGGCTGCGCTGCCTATTATCGTCTCATCCAGTCCACTACCTGCAATATCGGTTGTGCCTTCATAGCCCGCATAGATAATATTCAACTCGCTCAGTCGTGCGACGACATCCGGCGTATTGCTGACCGTTGCTAATGTGTTGCCAAGATATTCCCAGCTTTTCCAGCCCGCCTCTTTTAACAACTGTGATTTCATTTCCATGAGATCAACAAAATCAGTGATGCCATTGACTGGCTGAGCATTGATTTCAGTGGTAAAGGCCGCTTCCATCGCTGAAAAATCCAGCGACACATTGCCACCAGCATCTACCGCGACAGCAATCGTTTCAAGGTAAGGTTTGAGCCGGGTCTGCGGGTTCAATGCTTCATAAACAGAATCACGCAGGACCTGATAACTTTGAGTCAGCATATTGAGTCTGCCAGGCTCGATATAAACACGGGTGCGGTAATAGCTTGTAAATCCACTGGAGCTGTTCGGATCTTCTACAGAAATGGTCACCTCCGGCGTGATCACAGGTTCCACAAACTCGATGAACTCCCGCCCGTTAAAGCGTTCCAGTACCGAGAGCTCGTTCATCCACGCCATGTATTCTGGATCTTGCATGTCGTTGAATAGCGCATACAGATTGTATGAATCCCCTACATTGGTGTTTTGATTATCAGAGACGAAGGCCGCAACATCGGTTGTGCTTTGTGCAACTGTTCCAAACCTGAACTCGGGGATAAAACGCGCTTCTAACGCCCGGTCAATCATGGTTTGCATACCGCTGGTTTCACTCCACTTCAAAAGTAAATCATCCAGTGCAGCGAGTTGTGCTTCGCGGGTGGTTAAGGCAGAGTAACTGGTTAGTACGGCAGCAAAGTCAGTATTGAGACTGGCGGCTTCGCGCATGTCTCGCACCCACCCAGAGCCTTGCATGGTGGGCAGGGCTTCGGCTTCTGGCGTTAAGGTGACGGGAACGGTGAAATCAGAATAAAACGTGGACGCGGCCAGATCCAAATTGCCAAGGGAGGCGACACTGCCTAATGTGGATGAGGTACCATCGGTTTTGGTATAACTGCCCAGTGCGGAAATGGTGTTGCCATCCTGTGCAATGTTCGCGCTTTCAAAGACGGTGTTGATGGAAGCGATGCTCGCCTCGTTCAAGGTCAGCAATTCACCGGCCTCGGTGATGCCATTACTATTCGCATCTTTCCAGATCTGCAACTCCGCAAATGCGGCATCATTGGCATCAATCACGCCATCGGTATTGGTGTCCAGATCGGCGAGGGCTTCAAAGCCGTTGGCGGCAAGCGTGCCATCACTTAATTCGGTGTTATCGCCAAACAGCTCCCGGCCAGTGTCGATTGTGCCATTTTGGTTTATATCTCGAACCAGGAAACCATCATCCGGCGACACCCAGCCCGTTCCCGTCTTGACCCCATCCGCGTTGTGATCAAACAGCACACTGTTCTGCCCGTCCAGGGGCAAGGTCTCGATCCCGTCTCCGTCCAGATCGAAGGCGAGGGGATCGATGGGCATGGTTTGACCGGTGGAGAAGGTGGAGTTGACTTGGTCGGAGATGAAATTGCCCCACCATTCGCCGGCTGTGCCAGCACCTGACCACTCCCAAAACCATTCTCCGAATTCGGTTCCTGCAATTGCACCTAGAGCAGCAAAAGTAGCAACGACTATAATACCAGCAGGCCCCATCGCCATCGCTCCAAAAGCCAAAGCAAGTGCACCGCCTGCCGTACCAGTACCAATACCAAAGCCGATCCCCATAGCTAATTGACCAGCCGTGTCATAGTCGCCTTGAGAAAAAGCTGTTGTTATACGTGCAGTATCTACAAAGTCACCAACAAAACCACCATATTTTGAAATAGCCTTAAACATCGGACTAGAAAGAGTAATATTCATACTTTTTGTCCAAAAATGTGCACTAGAAGCCTCAGCACTGTTGATCTTCGTACTTAATTCTGCTGCCCGATTATCGTAAAATTGTGCGGTATTAATATCGCCCGCAGACTCGGCCTGTATTCTTGCGTCAATAAATGTCTGATAAGTATTTTGTGCCTGCTGTTGGTAATATTCAGAAAGTGCCCGAAGCCGTTCTGACTCTGTTTTTGCATAGTTCGCTTCTTCTGTTCGCATCGTACCCAAGAAAGTAGACCATGAACCAACTCCATCTTGATAAATGGTCTGCATTGTCGAATTAACAGTACTTGAATATTGTGTTAATGTTGTCATTTTAAAATCTCCTTATTTATTAAAAAATATTTTTGGCATAAGAACGAACCACTTAAAAATGCCTACAACAAAACTTGGTATAACTAACGTAAATGCGCACCCAAAAAACCCCAAAAACAATCTAGACTCACTTATCAATTTATTTATATCTCCAGTAAAACCTACACTTTCATTGTCTGGTAAAAAAAAAGTTGAAACAGTTACGACAGGCAGCAAAAGGCTAAACAAAATAAAGTATATAAGTTTTTTTTCTCGAAATACTTTAATTGAATGCGACGTGAAATGCAGCCTAGGGAAATAAAATAATATTACCCCTGGAATAAAGCACCACATAAGTGAATAAACTGTACTAGTGACATACGGGAATGATGATACAGACATCATATACCTTGCACTTGGTACCATATCAGACACCCAATGTAACCATAAAACAGGCACGTTAGGCATGAATAAACTTAATGGTACAAACAAGATAAGCATAATTGCCCATAACACCATAATGGAATGCCAATTTGTTGCTCTTGGTTCTTTACTTTTCATTCTTGTCATAGCCGAACCCAAGGAATCAGAGAACAATTATCTCTAATATTCACCATACTATCTTTCAACTTCTTCCACTCTCGGTCTGCCCGGTTTTCCTGGTCTACCCCTTCTCTGCAATATTTTTTTAATTTCATCTTTAAATCGTTCATTGCAAAATATCCATTCCTTATTTACAGCTTCACGTATTTCATGCAGTAATTTGTCATCTATATGGTTACGAAATAGCTCTCTGTATTGATGACAGCATTGTTCCCTGCTTTCCCCTAATTCCATGTACTGTTTGTGCGGTTTAATGTTGTCATTTGTTTTCCCATAAGCATTACAATGATAGCTACTCCATTGGTAGTCTCCCGGAGCATCCACCATCATTGCCCGTACCGGATTAAGTTCAATATAACGATAACAGGTTAATAGGTGATTTTCATTTTGCACTAAACTTGATTTATAGCGACCTTCCCATAAAAAACCCGTTCTCTGGTAGGTGTTATTGATATAGTGCACATAACGCCGACCTAATAGATTGCATCATTTGTGATATGCCATATTGCGCCTGTTCTGTTACCAGTAAATGAACATGATTTGTCATCAGCCCATAAGCATGAACTTCACAGTTAAATTTATCTGCAGCCGTGTTCATGCTTTGAAGATAAAATCGATAATCTTCATCTGTGAAAAAACTTACCTGTCTATTATTGCCTCTCTGTATCACATGCTGTGGTACACCGGGCATTATAATTCAGCGCTTCCTTGCCATTGTTTTATCTCTTCTGTTTTACAATAAATCTATATTAGAAAGTATTGTTCACTAACACCGGTTAACACTCTGTTGGGCTTCGCTTTTCTCAGCGCAAACCTACCTAAACTATCTTCCCTTACATGTTAACGCTCGCGAGCGGTTTCCTGTATACCCCTTAACAAGGGGCTCAGGATAAATTCAATGACCCGGCGTTTGCCTGTTTTGACTTCGACGGTGACATTCATGCCGGGGGAAAGATCAACAATTTTGTTGCCTGTGTTTATTGTGGTACGTGCCATGCTGATACGGGCCGCATAAACATAGCCTACATTTTCCAACGGTACGGCATCTTTTGATAAACTGATGACTTCGCCGTCTATTAAGCCGTAACGAGTGAAAGGGAAGGCTTCGATTTTTATTTCTACTTTCTGTTCCGGATCAACAAAGCCGATGTCTTTGTTTTGTACCCAGGCTTCAATTTCCAGCTTGTCTTCACGAGGAACGACGATCATTAGTTGTTGTGCGGGGGTAACTACACCCCCGACAGTATGCACTTCAAGTTGTTGCACTATTCCATCAATGGGTGAAGTAAGATGTTGCCATGCGGTGCGATTTCTTGCTTTAATCAGTTCTTGTGTGATGGAGCGAATACGATTTTGTGATTCTGATAATTGCGCACGATTTGTTTTGCTAAACTCCAAACTAATTGTTTCCTTTTGTTTTCCGGCATCAGCCAGTGCGGCTTTATTCTGCAACAATATTTTCTTTTCTGCTGCCAATAATTGTACTTTTTCCAGTCGTTGTTCTTCCAGTTCCAGATATTTTACGCGTGAAACATATTTGTCTGTCAGCATTTCACGCATGGCTTTACTGCGCTCATCGAGCAATACCACGGCTTCAGTCAGATGTTTGATATTGACTTGCGCTAGTTCCAAAGCGGCCTGACGTTGTTCCACCTGAAAATCAGCACTGGCAATACGCGAACGGTATTCATGTAGCTGATCGTTAAGCAGCTGGGTTTGTAATTGGATCATATATTTATCTACCCCATCGGGAGCGATGAATTCAACCTTCCCGGTAAGCAACGCCTGAATTCTAACCACCTCAAACTGCGCCATTTTCAATTCGCTATCCAGCCGTTCGCTGTCCGCCTTGCTCGAAGTGCTATCCATATCTACCAATGGATCACCTTTGTTTACATACTGCCCTTCATGCACATGTATCTGGCTGATAACACCTGTTTCCAAAGGCTGGATGGTTTTACTATGACTGCTGGGAATAATCTTTCCCTGCGCAATGGCAATAATGTCGATCTCACCCCATGCCGCCCAGATGACCGCCAGCACAAACAGAAACATAATAACCAACGACAAGGTGCGTCCAAGTGGCGATGCCGGAGTTTCCTCAATTTCCAGTACGGCAGGTAAAAATTCCAGCTCTTTACCTTTGGCCTTTTTTTTGCTTTCTGAGACTTCACGCGTCTGCCAGGCAATATGCCAGATGTGCAGGTGGCGGGTAAGCTTCTGCCAGTGTTGTTTTATGATTTTCATTTTATTTTCTCAAGCCTGCTATATATAGTTGTGCTCCACCCTGGAGATCAGGGTTCAGCACCAACCTACCCAAGTTGAATACCACCCTGCTGATGTTGATGAAGGCGGGTGTAATAGCCTTTGAGTTGCAATAATTCATGATGCGTTCCCTGCTCAATAATCTGGCCTTTATCAATAACCATAATGCGATGTGCATTGCGCACGGTTGAAAGCCGGTGGGCAATGATAAAGACAGTACGTCCTTGACTAATGCGTGCCATATTTGTCTGGATTATGTGTTCGGATTCATAATCCAGTGCGCTGGTGGCTTCATCGAACACAAGTATGCGTGGGTTGCCGATTAAAGCACGGGCAATGGCGAGTCGTTGCCGTTGTCCCCCGGAAAGATTTGAGCCATGCTCTCCCACTAATGTGTCATAGCCTTCCTGCAACTCCAGAATAAATTCATGTGCACCTGCCAACTTTGCGGCTTCGACAACGCTCTGCATAGGAATGCCCGGTTCACTTAAAGCGATGTTGTCACGGATGCTTCGGTTGAACATAAAGTTTTCCTGTAGCACAACACCAATTTGCCGCCGTAACCAGACAGGGTCAACTTGCGCCAAGTCGATACCATCGATCAAGATGCGGCCGGATTCGGGCACATACAAACGCTGTATCAGTTTGGCAATTGTGCTCTTGCCAGAACCGGAACGCCCGACAATACCAATGGTTTTTCCTGCGTCTACTGCAAAGCTTATATTTCGTAGTATTTCAGGGCCATCATGGCGATATCGAAAAGTGACTCCATCAAAACTGACATGGCCACTGAGCTGCGGCAAGCTGGTGCGATTAGGGTTATAACTAGGTTCAGGTGGTGCATTAAGTACATCCCCCAAACGTTGCACCGAGATTCCGGCTTGTTGAAATTCCTGCCAGAGTTGTACCAGTCGTAACAATGGCCCGCTTACTCTCCCGGCCAGCATATTGAATGCAATCAGCTGGCCAATGGACAATTCCCCTTGCATCACCAACGTCGCCCCTACCCATAGGATAAGAATGGTCGTGATTTTATTAATAAAACTGGCAACCTGCCCGGCCACATTGCTGAGATTTTTCGCCTTAAATCCGGCTTTAACATACCCGGCTAACTGTTCGTCCCAACGCCGTTGCATGGACGGTTCGACCGCCATCGCTTTGATCGTTTCGATGCCGGTGACAGACTCAACCAGAAAAGCCTGATTCTCAGCACCACGGTTAAATTTCTCATGCAGGCGGGCACGTATGACAGGCGTAATAACGACGGATAGAACGATATAGAATGGGATGGTCAACATCACCACCAGGGTCAGCATGGGGCTGTAAAAATACATCACGGCCAGAAACACAATCATAAAAAAGAGATCAATAATTAACGTAACCGATGAGGATGTTAGAAATTCACGAATGGATTCAAGCTCACGCACGCGAGCAACCGTGTCACCAACTCGCCGCGCTTCAAAGTAGGCAATCGGCAGGCGTAACAGATGACGGAACAACTGCGCCCCCAGCACCACATCAATGCGACTGGACGTGTGTGAAAAGATATACGTTCGCAGCCCACTCAATACCACATCAAACAGCGTCAGTGCCAGCATACCAATGGCCAGCACATGCAAGGTCGTCAGGCCTTTATGCACCAGCACCTTGTCAATAACCACCTGAAAAAATAACGGTGTCAACAAAGCAAACAACTGAATAAAAAAAGAGGCCAGCAGGACTTCGCCAAGTAATTTTCTATGCTTGATAATGGCTGGAATAAACCAGCTAAAATCAAATTTTCGCGTTCCCTGGCCAGAATCGGCACGACGAGTAAAAAGTATCAAACGACCTGACCAGGCGGGTTCAAAAATATCACGTGGCAAGGTGAGTGGACGGGGTTCAGCCGGATCATGAATTAATACTTTCTCATCATCGGCACGGGCAATGACCACGTAACGACCATCTTGCTGCTGGGCGATCACCGGCAAGGCAACTGCGGACAGACGTGACCACTGGCTATCCACGGTGCTGGCTTTAAAACCCAGATGTTTAGCTATCCGGAGTAAAGCCAATTCATCCAGTTGCTTTCCCTGCTCTGCAAACTCATGCAGGAGCTGTGCTCCATCAGCAGGGAGACCAAAGTAATGAGCCAGAAATAGCAGGCAAGCAAGACCGGAATCTGAATTTTCAGGTGAATTGAGGGCGTGGGGCATGTGAGTTCCTTCTCACGGAGGGGGCAGTCCGTCTGTTTAATAAAGCAGTTAAGAAAAAAATAATCTAACTTAACTAAGCTAGCGTAATTATGTTTCAGGAATATTACCTCTGATTTTTTGTCCTTGGGCTGTTCTGTATATCTTGTTGTGTAATTCCGGGGTTAGAATATTCTTCCCTGGTCTGCAGCACACCTTCAGCAAGAGTAAGGAAACAAAGAACAATTCATTCTAAATTTTTAGAACATGTCAAATGCATCGCTAATATTACACAAAAATTACATACTCCCCCCCCCCTCTCATTATAAAGCCCAAACATGGAAATAATCGCTTATCATAATTAATCGTATACTTCGCTGACCTGTTGTATATTGCTTCTGATGGCGGGCTACGTGTTGAGTGTTTATTAGACATACAAACACAAACGAACCTGTGAAAGGCATGCATAAGCAACATGAATTTACGCTCATTTTGACCTGATGCTTGTTTCCTCTTCTACGGCCCACACAGCGTTAATGGATTTTGTAACGCGCTAAATTGACAACCGACAGCAATAAAAAAAGGCATCTAGATATGACTGAACAGCACAGTGGAAGTGACCATCAAAATGAAAATATAAAGTCATCACCCGGCAAGGCAAAGGTTCTCACGGTTTTGCTGGCAATATTACTGTTGATAGCAATCGCCGTGGATTATTTTACTAGCATAAGAGTGGCTCATATCAGCAACACAACAGCACTGGATGCGCGTGGTGGAACTATTGTTATTCAATATAACAAGCCAGCAAAATTTATCAATTATTACCCTGATGATATCCAGCTACAGATCAAATCAAAGTTAAGTAAGGATGGACTTACCGAAACCCATACGATTATCAAACCGACAAAATACAATACAAGCTATAAATTACTCCGCAGGAAACAGGAGGTACATTACACCTTATTGAGGCTATTCCTGCCACAAAAAGAAATCGAACTCTCAACCGGTATTGAGCAGGTTTCCATCAAAGGAATGATCCCGGCAGAAAACAGTCGCCCGGGACCTGAGACGTTGAATAACCAGCTGGTGTTGCAATTCAACGGTGAAATAATTGGTAAATATAAAAAAGACATCAATATTTCTGTCGCGGAAATGAACTATGTCAAACTCACGCCCGCAGTGAAAGGTTATTACCGTTGGGTCAACGAATCCATGCTGACTTTTAACTTCACTGAAACTAAACCAGGCTTTGAAGAAACCTATCATTTTGATGTCTTTCCAGACCGATTTATCAATGATGAATATCAGATCTGGGCGGGTGATAAAACCGATATTGCGGTGACGACTTCGATCAATGAAGTTTACGTTGAAGACTTTTCGCTAAGCAATGAAATTAACTGGCAGGATACCCTGCGTATTGAATTTTCCAGCACCATGGTTAGTGCATTGGATGTTCTAAAAAATAAATCACAATATGAGGTGCCGGTAACGATCAGCCCAAGAGCTGGTGGCACCTGGCTGTGGTCCAATGCACGTACACTTGAATTTCGTCCCGATAATCACACCGGTTGGCCGGTACGACAAACCGTGAATGTAAGTATCATGCCAAAGATAAATACGGATGTGGATCGTAAGTGGCGCTATGGCAAGCAACCGAAAGAATTCACTTTCTATGTCAAGCCACGTAAACAATCTATCCGCTCTTATAATCTACATGGTGATTCAGTCAAGCTGGAAGAAGAGATGGCCATCGAGTTTTCCCGTGTGATGGTTAACAATTATGAAATACGTAAAAAAATCCCTAATAATAAACTCGCCAACAATATACCCTTTATTTTCACCCCCCATATTGATGGAACCTTCTATTGGGTGCAACCCAACAGGCTTAAATTTCAACCCGCCAACCTATGGTCTGAGTTAACGGAATATACTGTCAAACTCAACCCAGACTATAACCCGGATAAACGTTACAAATGGACCGGTACCGACCAATTCAAGTTCAAGACCATCGAAAATATTATTATCACAAAGTATCACCTGGTAACAGAAATACCACCGTCACCCTCACAATTTTTCAACAATATGGCCGCTTATCAAAAGACTAAAGATGTTCCGCCTGAAATGCATTTATGGATATTGTTTGACAAAGACATCGGTCAATACATCAAAGCCAAAACCGATATGAGCAAGGCCGTTAAGATTACACCGGCGGTTAAGGGAACATTCAAATGGTTAAGCAATAGTCTGTTGGAATTTACAGCCGATAATAACTGGCCGGAAGAGACGAACTTTACGGTACGCCTAACCCGGAAACTATTGCATCACCCGCAACAGCATTTTGTGAAAGATCATGACGTATTTAAATTCAATACGGCGAAAAATCTGGTCTACCTTCCACAACTTAAATCCACTAAACAAAAGCAACAAACGGGCACTTCGCATCAGCCCCATCAGCCCCTGATACTGGAGTTTTCCAGGAACATGAAGGCTCTACCGAAAACAGGTAAGACTTACTGGACGGCAGAGTTGGGCGCAGAATACCGGCCTGTTTCTATCACTCCAATGCTGGATTTTTCTTTCCGATGGCAGAACAGGCGCAAGCTATTGATTACCCCGGTGGGTGACTGGAAACCGGAAACCACGTATAAGATTGTACTCAATAATAAGCTATTGCCACAAAGTGAATCCCATTTTGCCTTTGCCGATCACTTTGTTATCAAAACCACAAAGAATTATTTACGACTCAATAAATTTACCCCTCAGGGGCGTGCCGAACGCCGAATTGTTATTGATGCGGAGTTTGATCGCGATATAAAACCAGCCCAAAGCAACATTGGTTCTAATGACAAAATAGGCCTGTTTACCATTGAGCCACCACTTGCTGGAAGCTGGATGTGGTTGGCGGATAACAAAATCCAGTTCATACCTGTTGATGCATTGCAGCCTTCAACCGCTTATAAAGTGACTTTTGATCCTAACAAAGTATCTGATAAACAATTTACCTGGCATATTGCACCACCGGAGGGAAAAAAGAACTATGAGAAAGTTAACTATCAGTTCTTTACACCCGCATTGCATGTACAGCGTGCTAACGCTCGTTTTGACTTTGACAAAGACAAGTTGCTAAAACAACGTTTCTATCTTGATATTGAACTCTCAGTGGCAGTAAAGTCTGAGGCACTACGCAAACATTTTAATATTTGGTATAAAACTGAAAAAGATGGCGAGCAAATAAAAGTGCCATTGATATATAAGCTGGAAACAAAAGGGGGTAGGTCAAATGAAGAAATGCGCGAATTTTCAGTCGTCAGCGACTGGATAGACCGACCGGCTACCGACCGACGTATTTATTACAGCATAACAAAAGGAATCATGCCTGTTATCGGTAATCTTGGCCTCGATTCAACTTATGTAAATAATTTTTTACAGGAGAGACCTAAAAACATTTCTCTACAAAATGTGCGCTGGAAGTGGAAAGATGGCGAATATAAAGGCTTGTTTAACATTAATGCGCCTGTCGAACCGGAAGTCATAAAACAATTTCTTAAAGTTATCCAGAATGGAGAAAATATCAACTATGAGTTGAGTGTTGACTCTTCTAAATATAAAGGTAAATTTAGCTATGAAATTTCAGCGAAATTCAAGCCTGGTTTAGAGTATATCTTCAATCTGGCTGAAGGTATGCAAGCAGTTGATGGTGCGTTTACCGCGAAGACTGTCGCAACAAAATATAAGACCCCCAATCTACCACGCAAAATAAAATTCGCCCTGGAAGGAAATGTTCTCTCACGTAAAGATCTGAACAAAATACCGATAATTACGACAAATATACCCCAGAGCGGCATATATATTTCTGTGGATCAAATTTACGCTAATAATGTTAATCAGTTTATTAATCATAACTTCAAAAAATCTAATATCTCGCAAATAGCCAGGCGCATACATTCGAAACGATATCCCATAGATGAAATTACCGGGGGATATACTTATAACGAAGAAGTTATTTCTCACATCGATATGTCGGAGTTATTTAGCAAGAATCGACATGGTTTGTACCGCATTAATATCGGTGAACGTGATTGGACTTATAATGACCAACGCTGGTTCCTGGCGACTGATATTGGCTTGATTTCACGTCGATTTAACAACCACATACTGGTCTGGGCGAACTCATTACACTCGCAGGAAGCACTGGCCAATGTTGAACTACAAGTTTATGACCGCTGGAATCAGATCATCGCCCGGAGTAAAACAGACCAACAGGGCTTTGTTGAGCTGACATATCCGGTGGATGGGATGCCAACGCACATCGTAGCAACACGAGGTGATGATTTTTCATTTATCGATCTGGCCAGAAACCGCGATAAGCTGAGTGGATTCAATATAGAAGGCATTTCTGAAAAAATGTCATCCATTCGTAGCTTTATTTATTCCGAACGCGGCGTCTATCGCCCGGGCGAAGTCGTACATCTGGTTGCGGTAAGCCGAGGTAAGGAAGGGGTTTTACCACCTGAGTATGCGGTGAATTTCCGTCTGCTCAATCCCACCGGCAAGGAGATTGTTTCTGAGCGTTTTAAACTCGATAAGCATGGTGTTTATGTTTATGATTTCCTTGTTCCGGCAGAAGCAAAGACCGGCAAATGGAAGGCATCCGTGCTCTGGAAAAATAAATTGACTGGAAATTATACTTTCCAGGTCGAGGAGTTTATTCCTAATAAAATTAAGGTAAAGCTCAAAATACTAAATACGCGAGTGCATGGTGGCGATACTCTCAAACTCAAAGTGACGGGGAATAATCTTTTCGGGCCACCTGCATCTGGATTGAAAGTTAGTGGACAGATTAACCTCCTGCCCAGTTACTTCAAACCAACGGGGTTCGCCAAGTTCAAGTTTGGGCATGATGATAATCATTTTCAACGAATCAATTTTGATCTGACTGAGTCACGCCTTGATGAAAATGGGCATTATATATTTGAATACAAAGTACCTGAACATATCGATTCACCTATCGGTGTCAGAGCCAGTTACTCTGCAACGGTTATCGACGATGGTGGCCGTGGCGTAAGTAGTTATGGGCAAACGGATATCCTGCTTTTTAGCCAGTATGTAGGCATCAGACGTTTGTCTGAGCGAGTCATTGATCTCAATACGCCGATTGGCTTTGAAGTGGTCAATGTTGATGTCGATGGCACCCCGATTCCCAGACTTCAACAGAAAATTAGAGCCCACATCTACCGCAATAAATCGGTCACACATTATCGAAAAAACGAGCGAGGCTATTATCGTTATGTAACCGAGAAAGAGCTTATTCTGGTTGATGAACTCGAAGATCCGCGCGATCAATACGGAAAGTTCAACTACAAACCACGCTATTCCGGTGAGCATATACTGGAAGTTGTGGATCAAGTTGGCAAGCAAGTCACTCGTTATCCTTTTTATGTCGCAGGGCAGCAACGTGGTCTGGCGACCCAGGAAGCTGACAAGGTGCAGCTAAAGATATTAACCAGGTACCCGGTAGTAAATAGTGCCATTACCCTGGAGATACAATCGCCTTTCTCTGGAAAATTATTATTGATTGGTGAACGTGATAAGGTTTTGTTCACTAAAATTATAAGCGTAGATAAAAATAAAAAATGGATACAAATTCCGGTTAAAAAGCAGTACTTACCTAATTTTTACATCAGTGCCATCGCAATAAAACCCGTACAAAATGGTGGCCGCCAAGACCCGATTTACGCAACCGGTCTGGTCAATGTCGAAATTAAAGATCCAGCTCATACACCGGAAATGAAACTGCTAATGCCCGCACAGGCAAGCCCCAATGGTGAGCTGGCTATCGACATCAAGATCGACGACACCAATCAGGCGGAGATGTTCTTTACTGTTGCCGCCGTTGATGTCGGTATTCTGGAATTGACCAATTTTAAAACACCAAAAATGGAAGGTTTCTTCAACCAGAAACGTAAACTCGAAGTACAACACCTGAGTATGTATTCTCTGGTTATGCCTTACGAGCCTGATTACAAACATATAATTGACCCTTCTGGTGCAGCCCCATCGCGCTCACTGATTAAGAAGAAACGAGTAAACCCGGACTCACAGCAGCGTGTTAAATCGGTCGCCCTTTGGTCGGGATTACAAAAATTCGATAAACAGGGTAAGGCTCGCATCAAATTTAAATTGCCTGACTTTGATGGCCGCCTACGTGTCATGGTATTGGCCTTTGGCGATCAACGCTTTGTGTCGAAACAGAAAGAGGTGGTAATCCGTGACAAGCTGGTGATGAAACCCACCCTGCCGCGTTTCATGGTGACGGGAGATCAATTTTCAATTCCTGTCAAACTGTTCAACAGTACAGGCATTGAAGGAGAGGTGAAAGTCAGCATACAGGTTTCCGATCATATTAAACTGCAGGGGCCTTCAAACAAAACGATTTATTTAAGCCGCAACGGTGAGGCCGAACTTAGTTTTTCTGCAAATGTAGAGCATGAACGGGGCGTTGCTGAAGTTAATCTGATGGTCGAGGGTCTGGGCGAAGTAAGCCATAAGACAATCAACATTCCCACCAGGACACCCGGTACTCTGATAACGCTAGGCGGAAACGGTGATGTTGATAAAGCAACACCCCGTAGCATTAAAATGCCCGATGGCTTTATCGATGGTACCCAGGAATATGCTCTGCAGGTGTCCTCCAATAGACTGGCTAAATTTCAGGGCAGTTTGAGTTACCTGTTGCGCTATCCTCATGGCTGTCTTGAGCAAACCACATCAAAAGTGTTCCCGTTGCTGTACTACGCCGATCTGGTGGCATCTTCCAGCGATAACTTCACTGCAAAGAAAACACCGCGCTATTATGTGCGTGAAGGTATCAGAAAAATACAACGTATGCAGCTTGAAGATGGTCGTTTCGCCTACTGGGAGGGCACAAATTCCATCAATAACTGGGCCATAATGTACGCATCACACTTTCTTGTTGAAGCACAGAAGGCTGGCTACAAAATTGATGAAACCGTGTGGAATAATATGCTATATCAACTCAGGCAGTCGACATCACGGAAAATGGCAAAAAGTAATCTCTATAACCGCCACTATGGTGTTTCAGATCTGCTATATGGACTGTATGTTCTGGCCATTGCCGATGAGAATGTTGTCTCGAAGCTCAACTATATATATGACAACTACCTCGAAGATTTACGCCTACATGACAAAGCCAGATTAGCCGCCGCCTTTGCCGCATCAGGTGAAATGAATATAGCAAAGAAATTGCTACAGCAAATTAGCAATCTTAGCGAGTATGATAGCCCCTATCGTGATACCGGTGGAAATTTTGCATCCAACACACGCGATCTAAGCATGGTGCTTGATGCAATCGTCAGTATAGATGAAAATTCTGCACAAATTCCGATAATCATCGATAAGCTGGCAAAAAATACCCGCAATGGGCGTTGGGCTACGACACAGGAAAATGCTTTTGCTTTCCTTGCCATCGGTCGCGCATTGGCCAATAGCGAGGCATTGAAAATTGATACCCGGATCGTACTGGGCGATGGTAGCAAAGTGCCATTTGATAAATCACTAATATTAAGAACCCCCGAGCTCCTTAAAGGTGAAGTCCGTATCGAAGTCAAAGGCAAGGGTAAGGTCAGTTATCTTTGGGAGGCCATTGGTATTGAGAAAAATCCGAAATCACTACAACAAGATGAAGGGGTACAGATTCGGCGTCGTTATCTGGATAAGAAGGGTGATCCAATTGACTTGAATAATCTATATCAGGGAGAGCTGGTGGTGGTCGAACTACGCATAGAGTCATTAGGCAATACGCTTGATAACATGGTGATCACCGATTTATTACCGATGGGACTCGAGATCGAAAATGCCCGACTTAGCACATCAGCATCACTGCCCTGGATTAAACAGAAGATACAGCCGGATTATGTTGATATACGCGACGATCGGATAAATATCTTCCTCACAGTAAAACCTGAAGAGTATCGTTATTTTTACACAACACGGGCAGTCACCGTAGGTAACTTTGCCGTGCCACCCGTTCGGGTCGAGGCGATGTACAATCCGGATATTTTCAGTGAAGCAAACCGCAGCAAAATGCGCATACGTCTTGTGGAATAGGAAATGCAGTAGGTAAGATAGATGAAATTTCGTATACGATGGCGTTTATGGTTGAGTAGCACAATCTTCGCCACGGCTATCTTTTCTATTTTGCTGTTTACCCTGCCGTTACCGGAAAACAAGCTTTATCCGCCTCAAGCCTATCGCTTCTATGACCAGGAGGGTGCGCTGATTGATCTTCTTATTTCCAAAGATCAGTTTTATCGCATGCATATCCCCTTTGAACAGATTCCCCCCTTGTTCATCGATGCCTTTTTAGTCCATGAAGACCAGTATTTTTACCAACACTTTGGTGTAAATCCCCTGGCGATCGCTAGAGCGACTATCGACAATATTGCCGCCAGGAAAATTGTTTCAGGGGGATCAACCATCACGATGCAACTGGCGCGAATGCTGGAACGCCGTGAACGCACTCTCGCCGCAAAACTGATTGAGAGCTTTCGTGCTATCCAACTGGAAATTCGTTTTAGTAAAAAAGAAATTATTGCTTTTTATCAGGCTATTGCACCCTACGGCGGAAACATCGAGGGTGTGCAGGCGGCTGCGTTTCGCTATTTCAACAAACCTGCAACTGAACTCAGCATCGGGGAAATTGCGTTACTGGTTGCCATACCCAAATCACCAAACCAGCGCCGTCCAGACCGGCATCCTGAAGCGGCAACACAAGCCCGAGATCGGGTGCTGGATAAAATGCTGGCAGCAAAATTGATCACTCTGGCAAAATATACTCAGGCAAAAAAAGAAAAGGTGGAAATAAGGCGTCATCAACAGGCCCATATTATTCCTCATACCGCATGGCACCTTCGTTTTAGTCAGCCTGAAAAGTATGTTTGGCATACAACTATAGATACAAATATCCAGCAACGAACACAAAAATTACTCTATCAATATGTCAAAACACTGGATCAATATCACATCAGCAACGCCGCTGCAGTCGTTATCGATAACCAGACCCGTGAGCTAAAAGCCGTTATCGGATCGATTGACTATTATTCAAAGAAAGGTTTGGGAGCAAATGATGGCAGCCGTTCACCTCGTTCACCCGGTTCAACATTAAAACCATTTTTGTATGGCCTGGCGATGCAGCATGGATTAATTGCAGAACGCACGGTTTTATATGACATCCCAGTTAATTATGCCGGCTACGCACCACAGAATTACTCAAAAGAGTTTCTTGGCCCCGTGCAGGCAAGGGAGGCCCTGACTGAATCGTTGAATACCGTTGCGGTTAAACTCAGCAATAAGATGGGCATGGACAAACTGTATAATTTGTTAAAGGCCGGGGGAGTTACCACACTGGACAAACCTTCCAGTTATTATGGACTACCGCTGATTCTGGGCGGTGTTGAAATTCCATTACTGGAAACCTGCAATCTTTACGCGAGTCTTGCTAATGGTGGCATCTATCAACCCTATAAACTGTTGAAGGATGATCATAGGCCACGGGTAAAATCACAACTGATATCAAAAGAAGCGGCCTGGATTGTCTCACACATTCTGACCGATGTTGAACGACCTGATTTTCCAGCCAGTTGGCGCTACAGTAAAAATCGCCCCACCATTTCCTGGAAAACAGGGACTTCATATGGCCATCAGGATGCCTGGAGCATTGGCTATACACCCAATTATACCATCGGTGTATGGCTGGGTAATTTTGATGGCTCCCCCTCCGTTGGCCTGACTGGCAGCAGTATGGCTGCACCACTATTATTTGATCTGTTTCAGGCTATTGAACCCATGTTATCAAATCAATGGTTCACAAAGCCAGAAAAGGTCGGGGTGAGAAAAATTTGTGCAACCTGTGGCACATTAGCAACACGACATTGCAAGTCATTAATTGATGAATATTACATTACGGATATCGAAGGACCCGTGCTTTCACAGCGCTGCAATATTCCTCAGGCCATTACCATCGATACCCGAACGGGTACACAGGCTGATATTACGACAAGAGCAATATACCGCAGCGAAAAAATATTTAATATCTGGCCATCAGAGATGGCTATGTTCTTACTTAAGCACGGCGTACCGGTACGTGATGCACCTCCGTATAAGATAGATAATATGGCGGGACAACGTTACTATTCACCCAGAATTTTGTCCCCCGTTAAAAATACGATTTATTATAAAAGAGCCGACAATATCATGGGAGAGCATCAGGGAATTAAGCTGTCTGCCGCCGTCACTAATCGTGTTCGAAAAGTATTCTGGTTTCTCAATGGTAAACAACTGAAGCAAATCGACCCGATAACAGATGTTATAATTAACCCACCACCTGGCGAATATGAAGTATTGTTGATTGATGATGTCGGTGGTCAGGACAGTATAAAACTCATCGTAAAAGACTATCGTGAACTATAAATTCATGCGAGTCGTTAAGCTTGCCAATAAATATACATTACTCGTTTGTGCATTTTTACTGGCCTGTAACAACGTCACGTATAGTCGCGAGCCTGAGCACGTCAGAGTTCGCATTCTTGAAAAATATTATCCAACAAAAATATCTATCAGTCGTATTAAAGATCCAGATACCAGGGTAATCCTCAACCAGAACTCAATATTCCCTCTAACTATAGATAATGGACATTTATATAAAATCGCCATACCCAATACAAATATCAAACGAACTTACGCCGGGAGTATTCTGATTGACAAGGAAAATGGATATCTACGTATTATTAATACCGTCCCTCTCGAAGCCTACGTAAAAAGTGTCGTATTGTCTGAAATGGGCCTGCAATATCCGGAAGCAATGCGTACTCAAGCCATACTAGCGAGAACCTGGGCTATAAAACATTTACAGTCTGGCAAGGATTATGACTTTAATGACTTAACCGACAACCAGGTATACAAAGGTATCTTTACAAATCTAACCGCTAAATCGAACTCGTTGCCTCCAACCTATGGACAGATATTGATTTACAACACCCAACCGATTGAAGTCTTCTATCACTCTGACTGTGCAGATCGAAGTTATTCTGCCTATGAAATCTGGGGACTTCGTCAATATCCTTATTATAGACGCATCAATTTTCCACCCGAACTACAAATGAGGCAACCACAACATTGGCAGCGTAAAATCGCCATAGGTGAAATTAACAAAATATTTCGCAAAATCGCTAACACTTCTGGTCCTATCCTTTATACAAAATCAACTAATCAAGGGCAGTTAGGCATCTACATTAATAGCCATTGGATTGACATTGATCGCTTCCGTTTACTGATAAATCGTAAGTTGGGCTGGAATCAACTGCGTTCAAATCACTTTAGCTTACAAAAAAAAGATGGGAACTTGATTTTTGAAGGAAGTGGTTTCGGTCATTTAGTAGGCTTATGCCAGAAAAGTGCGGTTGAACTCGCAAAACAAGGTTGGATTTATTCTGATATTTTGCAATTGTTTTATCCAGGTACAAGTTTGGCTCGCCCAGACACAGCTAAATAAAGGTGACTGAAGAAATATTTATTAGCCATGTTGTCCATTCTTCATTTCTGCACTTCCTCTGCCTGATTTTCCAAGCTTAACCGCATGCTTTTCTTTAATCTGTAATCGAAATTGAACATCACCTTATGGCTTAAGAGTAATGTGCTGCTTAAAAAAAACAAATACAAATCCTGTTCACTGAATCAAAATCATAGATATCCACAAAAATAGTTCCTGGGTGTCTATATTTATTTATAGTTTTCTCTAAAATTTTTTCACTAATACGAAAATCCAAAGACATTCCCGTTATTTTGGATTATCTATTCACTCATTCACCAGCTAGTTACAATATTTGTACCTATTCAGGGTAATTCCTACTAAACTCTTTACGAATATTCCGTGCAGGCATAGAGCATACGTTTTATGCTCTTCCTTCAAAAAAACCATCTGGACATTTACTAAACTCTAAATTGCGAAACCTATGCCCTGGCTACAATTAAAATTTGAGACCCATCCCAAGCAGGCGGAACGCCTGTCTGAATTAATGGAAGCCGCCGGTGCCTCTGCGGTGACGATGCAGGATGCAGCGGATCAACCTTTGTTTGAACCTCCTCCCGGTGCGACACCGTTATGGAATCAGATCCTGATCAGTGGTTTGTTTGAGGCAGATGCCAACATCAAACACATACTGGCTGATATTGAGCAGGCACTGGAGGATGCTCCTCTGCCGAACTGGACACTGAACCCACTGGAAGACAAGGACTGGATACGTGCCTGGATGGATGACTATCAGCCAATGTGCTTCGGTGAAAAACTCTGGATCGTCCCCAGTACCTTTAGCCCACCCGATCCTGACGCGGTAAATATTTTACTCGATCCCGGACTGGCCTTTGGTACCGGGACCCACCCTACCACGGCCATGTGTCTGCGCTGGCTGGATGCACATCCACCCGTCGATCAAGACATTATCGACTTCGGCTGCGGTTCCGGTATTCTCGCCATCGCCGCCTGTCGACTAGGAGCACACTCGGCACTGGCCGTGGATAACGATCCCCAGGCGCTGCTGGCCACCCGCGATAATGCCCAACTTAATAAGGTATCCGCTCAGATTCAGGTATTTCTCCCTGATGATAGCCCGGCAAGCCGCGTGCCCCTGCTACTGGCAAATATTCTTGCCGGGCCATTGCATGTGCTGGCACCCCAATTTTCTGAACAGGTGCTACCCGCTGGCCATATCGTTCTCTCCGGCATCATCGAATCACAGGCCGAAAATCTTATGCTGTGCTATCAGCCCTGGTTTGAAATGAGCGTGTATCGACAGGAGGAGGAATGGATCTGTCTGCAGGGGATCAAGCGCTGAGCGTAACGGCACATTCTTGCTAATCATCTGACTTATTGCTGTTCGTTATTTATGGGGGTGTACGACTGAAGTCATGCCTACACGTCTGATTTAAGCGAATAGATTTTTATTGTCAGCCTCAATTGCTTATACTGCTCTCATTTCACAATCTGTACCCTGACGAGTATTTGCTAAAATCAAACTATGCTGACCTGCTGTCCCAAATGCAAAACCTGCTTCCGTATTACTGAACAACAATTGGTGATAGCCAAAGGTCTGGTTCGTTGCGGCCATTGCCATAAAGTATTTAATGGCAGTGAAAACCTCACGAACAAACTCCCCGACAGTGATCCGGATGAGTTTTCGCTTGAAGATCCCGCAGACAAAAAGGAACCAGAACCCTCTCCTCTTTCCGCATCAATGCCACTGAACGCCGATATCGATCTGGCCGATGATCTGGACGACTTTAACACTAACAAAAACCAGAGGTTCTCTCCCGACTTATCCAGTGATCATTTTGATCTGCCTTCTTTCTCGGCTAAAGATGATTTTATCAACACCCATTCCGGCCTTAAAGAAGAGTTATCTCCCGCTGAACGGGGAGCTGAAAACCCTAAAGATGAAGTCGAAAAAATTGAAACAAGCACGGCTGATTCAATTTTAAATGAGCTGGCAGACGACTGGTTTAAAGCGGATACACAAAGCAAGGATAAGGAGCTGAGCATCCCAGCCGACGCGCAGGAATCGGATCAAGCCAGCAAAGATAAATACGAATACTCCGATATCAATGATGGACTGAAAGAAGAAAAAGGCATTAACGATATCTTTTCTGATATGCACCAGCAGCTTGAGCTGGGTATTGCCGAAAGCTTTGGGGACGAATCAAGTACAGATGCTGTTACCCGTCAACAACACAAAAATAATACCAGCGCCGATGATGATGCGGAAATAAACCAGGCTATCGACAGCATATTCGCCGACTCGGAACTGTCGCTCTACGGTGAAAAAGAAGACGAAGGCGACTACCGGGTCGAAAAGGAAATGCTGGCTGCCTTTGGCAAAGACACGCACATTGATAGCAGCAGTGATGACATCCATTTCGAAGATGAAGCCATTTCACTGGCGGATCTACCCCATCCATTAGACGGGGACTTACCTTCTCCCGCTGCCAAAGCACCGGAGCCGGATATTCCCCGCCGTATACGCGATTCGGTCAATATTACGGAACCGGAAAAAGCCGGTGCCTGGAAAATTTTTGCCAGCATCCTGATAATGTTTTTACTCAGCACAGTGCTACTTGGCCAGTTCGCGCTATTCCGCAACATGGAAATCGTCAACCGCTTTCCGCAAACCCGTCCCTTACTGGAAAAGCTCTGCCAGCTTGCCCCCTGCCGCATTCACAGCCGTCGCGACATTGATAAAATCCGCATTCTAGATCGTGATATTACCGCCCACCCGAAACAGAAAAAAGCCCTGTTAATCACCACCACCATTGTCAACAAGGCCCGCTTTAACCAGCCTTACCCTGACATTCAGGTTACCCTGTCAGATCTGACGGGCTCGGTCGTGGCCCAACGCCATTTCACCCCGGCGGAATACCTCGGCAGCCTGAATAGCCCGTTTTTATTAATGAAATCAGAGACACCCGTGCATATCAACATTTCAGTGCTGGATCCTGGCCGGGATGCAGTCAATTTTGAATTTCAGTTTTTGTGAAAAAATTCCGAAAATTACCACCCAATTAAGCACAAAAAACCACCAGAGTCGCTTTATCCAACCCGCTAATGCAGGTATCATTATTGCCCCGTAAACGAGGCTAAAAATAAAATTCAGGTCACCCTCTCAAGCTCAGATATTGACGAAGGATTGTCCTGCCGCTGAATTCAACAAAAGCCCGAGCGATCACATAATTTCAAACCCGTATTAATGTGCGGCGACCGCAGCCAGCCCGTTATATGGCGGTAAACAGGAACACAAATAACCTGAATTTCATGAAAATTGGACCGTACCAACTTACTAATCAACTAATCCTTGCACCGATGGCCGGGGTCACAGATCTGCCATTCCGCCAGCTCTGCAAAACGCTGGGCGCAGGTATGGCCGTGTCAGAAATGGTCTCCTCCAATTCTCTACTCTATGGCAGCAAAAAAACCCAACGCCGCGCCAACCATGCCGGTGAAATCGAACCTAAATCCGTGCAGATTATGGGCACGGCTCCTGCCATGATGGCGGAAGCTGCGCGTTATAACGCCGACCGGGGCGCACAGATCATCGATATCAATATGGGCTGCCCGGCAAAGAAAGTCTGCAACGTACTGGCCGGTTCCGCGCTAATGCGTGATGAAAAACTGGTGGGGGAAATCCTGCAGGCGGTGGTCGAGTCAGTCAATGTTCCTGTTACTTTAAAAATTCGCACCGGCTGGGCTCACGACAACCGTAATGCACCCCGCATTGCCCGCATTGCTGAAGATAGCGGCATTCAGGCACTGGCCATTCACGGCCGTACCCGCGCCGATCAATATCATGGCGATGCCGAGTACGACACCATTGCCAAAGTTAAGCAACAAATTCAAATCCCGGTCATCGCCAACGGCGACATCCGCACACCGGAAAAAGCCCGTTACGTTCTCGACTATACCGGTGCCGATGCAATCATGATTGGTCGCGCCGCACAGGGTCGCCCCTGGATTTTCAGAGAAATCCAGCACTATCTGCAAACCGGCGAGAACCTGGCCGAACCGGGGCTACCTGAAATAAGCAATATACTTCTGAATCATCTCGATAATCTTTATAATTTTTACGGGGAATATACCGGCGTACGTATGGCACGCAAACATATCAGTTGGTATAGCAAAGGCCAGCAACACGGTGCGGCCTTCCGGCAGTTAATCAACCGGGTAGAACGTGCTGAGGATCAAAGAAAAATGGTGGAGGAATTCTTCACTAACCTAATCAACAAGGAGGAAATGGCAGCATGACTGAAGCTCTCATCGAAAACACGGCAGTAGATCTGGATACCGATCAGGAACAGATTCAAAAGCCCTTACGTAACTGCGTCGAAGACGCGGTAGAAATGTATCTCAAACAGCTTGATGGCCACGCAACAACTGATTTTTATCAGGTGGTATTGCAGGAAATTGAAGAGCCCCTGCTGCGCAGTGTACTCAAATATACCCGGGGCAATCAAAGCAAGGCCTCCGAAATGCTCGGCATTAACCGTGGCACACTACGTAAAAAACTAAAAATGTACGACTTGCATAATTAACCTTTTCGCCACAGAGGACACTGAGGTATTTTTTTATTAAATACCTCATTTTATTAATTTACATATCTGGGGCCACTCAATAAAGTTATTTCTGCGCCTTGCCAGATAAACATTTACAACTCAGTGTCCTCTGTGCCCTCTATGGTTCAATCTTTTTTTTAAACATTTCTTAAGGTTAAAGCATGACGAAAATTACCCGCGCCCTTATTAGCGTTTCCGACAAATCCGGCATTGCCGACTTCGCCCGCGTCTTGCACGAAAAATATAAAGTGGAAATTCTTTCCACCGGTGGCACCGCAAAATTATTGGCTAAAGAAGGCATTCCCGTAGTCGAAGTTTCTGACTACACCGGCTTCCCGGAAATGATGGATGGCCGAGTTAAAACCCTGCACCCGAAAGTTCACGGTGGACTGCTTGGGCGCAGAGGCATTGATGATGGTGTGATGGCCGAACATGGCATTCCGCCCATTGATATGGTAGTCGTTAACCTCTATCCCTTCGCTGCGACCATTGCCAAAGATGATTGTGATCTTCCCACCGCGATTGAGAACATCGACATTGGCGGGCCAACCATGTTACGCGCTGCAGCGAAAAACCATGCCGCCGTTAGCGTCATTGTCGATGCCGAAGACTACACACGCATTCTTGATGAAATGCAGGCCAACGATGGCAGCGTCAATGATGACATCCGTTTTGATCTTGCAGTTAAAACTTTTGAACACACGGCACACTACGATGGTGCCATTGCGAATTATCTTGGCAAGTTAACCGAAGGTAAAACGGATTTTCCGCGTACCTTTAATAGTCAGTTTCACAAAATGCAGGAAATGCGCTACGGTGAAAACCCGCATCAGAAAGCCGCCTTCTATGTTGAAGCACATCCCGTTGAAGCCTGCATTGCCACAGCCGTACAACAACAGGGCAAGGAATTATCCTACAACAATATCGGCGACACCGATGCGGCACTGGAATGCGTTAAACAGTTTGACGAACCTGCCTGTGTCATCGTAAAACACGCGAACCCCTGTGGTGTCGCTCTCGATAGTAATATATTCAAAGCCTATGATCGCGCTTATCTGACGGATCCTGAATCCGCCTTTGGTGGCATCATTGCCGTCAACCGGGAGCTGGATGCGGCGACCGCCAAAGCCATCATAGATCGTCAGTTCGTTGAAGTAATCATTGCCCCCAGTGTCAGCGCGAATGCGCTCGAGATCGTTAAAACGAAAAAGAATGTGCGTCTACTAACTTGTGGTGAATGGTCGGAAAAACCTGTAAGCCGTCTGGATTTTAAGCGGGTCAACGGAGGCTTGCTGGTACAGGATGCGGATCTGGTTTTATATAACGATCTCAAAGTGGTTACCAAACTTGCACCCACCGAAAAACAAATGCAGGATTTACTCTTCACCTGGAAAGTATCAAAATTCGTCAAGTCCAATGCCATTGTCTATGGCCGCGACTTAATGACCATCGGTGTCGGTGCCGGACAGATGAGCCGGGTCAACTCCGCACGCATCGCCGGTATCAAAGCAGAACATGCCAAGCTTGAAGTAGAAGGTTCGGTCATGGCCTCAGATGCTTTCTTCCCCTTTCGTGATGGACTGGATATGGCCGCTAAAAATGGTATTGCTGCGGTGATTCAGCCAGGCGGCTCTATGCGCGACGATGAGGTCATCGCCGCCGCCGATGAACATGGGATTGCTATGGTGATGACAGGCATGCGTCATTTCCGACATTGATATACTTGGTTAGACTGAAGTCGTATCTACAGTGGCGGGAAATTTAACCTAAGAGAGAGGGAAAATACTATGAGTCAATTAAGCAAGGAATCCTGCGAAGCCTGCCGTGCCGATGCACCCCAGGTATCTGACGATGAGTTAAAAGAGCTGCTCGGAAAAATCCCCGACTGGAATATTGAGGTACGTGACAATATCATGCAACTGGAAAAGGTTTTCACCTTTAATAACTTCGTCAAGGCCATTGCTTTTACCAATCAGGTCGGCGAAGTAGCCGAAGCCGCCGGTCATCATCCCAGCCTGCTAACCGAATGGGGCAAGGTCACCGTGACCTGGTGGTCGCACAAGATCAAAGGTCTGCACCGCAATGATTTTATAATGGCCGCGCGGACGGATGAGCTTCTCATGTGAAATTTATTAACAACTATCCCAGCGCAGGCGAATAGAATATTGTAGGTTGGGCTTCATTTTATTCAGCCCAACCTACTACTGAAGCTAAACCTATAGTTATCTTATTCACAAGCCATCGCCTGCCCTGTAGCGGGTATTTTCTGCATCGAAAATTGATCTGCCACCAACCCATCTCGGCTAATAAAACGTACCGTCATTAAATTATTATCAATATCTACCACCACCGAACCGGCTTCAGCCAATGACACTGCCATAACTGGATGATCAAGACTACCCTGATCAGACTTTGAAGATGAGCCAATCACCGTATAAACCGTCCCCGAAAAACCATCCCGCCCCGGTTTTTTATACGCCACATCAACACCCATGGTTTTGTCACGCAACATGCTAGTCTGCAAACTGTCCGATTCAGCATAATGGCAACCTAATAAAAAACTACGCTCATACATGTGGCTATGTCCACTTAAGACTAAATCCGCCCCCGCCGCTTCGAGCAGCGGCAACACCTTTTCTCGCACGACACGCATGCGTCCGCCGCTATCACGTCGACTATCTGAATTGTGTGAGCCATGCGTATATGGCGGGTGATGAAAAGCAGCAATGATCCATTTTTGCTCGGTTGCCGCAAGATCAGCTTGCAGCCAGCTAAGCATCTCGCTATCAGCACTCATGCTGCTGGCCTGTGTATCGAGCATAATGAAATGCACATTGGCATAATCAAATGAATAATAATTTTCGGTTGCTGATGCCAGCCCTCCCGATTCTGCCTGGGTCGGGAAGCTGAAAATATCAAAAAAAGCCCAGCGCCGTGCATCGTGATTTCCATAGGCCAGCCATACCGGCGTGTTTTTTAAGATCATCTGATACGGTGTAAAAAAACCTTCCTGGAACTGTTTATTACTGCCGGAGCGATAGGCGTTATCACCAGTCGTGAGCAGTAAATCCAGAGCGGATCCCGGCGTATCATTTAGCTTATCAGTGCGCGGATTATCCTTAAGCCAGCTCAGCAGCGATTCTCGCACCTCAGTTTGCACTGGCCCGGCATAGCCGGGATCACCGAGAACAGCAAAACGCACGGGAATCGATATTCCCGCACGGGGCGATGTGGTGAACCAGTAATCTTTACCACTATAAATACGCTTATCTGCCTCTCCGGCTATACGATTTTCTATCTGATAGTAATACCGGGTAGCAGGTCTCAACCCTTGCAGACGCAGCTCGTGTTGTTCCGATACCAGGGTCTCGGTTAACAGTTGATCCAGTTTTTCCGCTGAACGACCAAAGCGTAGCAGTCCGGTTCCTGCGCTGGCCGTTTGCCAGCGCAGGGTCATGGCATTCTCGGCAGGCATCATCAAATAAGGAGCACGTGCACCGGTATAAAAACTGCCGGAATAAACATCGATAAAGCGACCCACGCCATAAAGCAGCAACAGGGCACCAAGGCCAATAAGAATTCGTTTCAACCAGATTTTCACTTTTATGCTGACTCCACAATATTTTGAACCTTAAATGTCCTCCCCTGAAACAAGCAGGCGGGGTATTTTAAGGTGTAGTCTGCCGATAGGTTTCACTTTGCTCTACCCATGCTACTATTTTTTGCTACAGGCAGCGGGTATCTAGATGGAAATATCACCTCCACCACATTATTTTAACCTGTGACCGACTAAACTCTGCTCACCCCGTTACCGGTTCCCAGCATAATAATAGTCAGCCATCATAAAAAATGTGATCTTACCCCGGCGCACCGGTAGAATAGCGCAAACACCGACCGACAGAAAACTGAATCTATGCAAAAACTTCCACGCCTATTACACTTTTTAATCAATCTACTGCTGATTAATCTAGCCCTGTTCTCCCTGTTCCGATTGGCATTCTGGGCTTACTTCAAAACTCCGGCGGATCTCATTCCCGCTGAGATGCTGGTGAACAGTTTTTATCTGGGATTCAAATACGATCTGCGTCTGGTATTACTGATGATTCTGCCGCTATTTTTACTCGGCGGCCTGCGTCTGTTAAGCCCCTTTGAATCCCGGCTCATGCGTAATCTCTGGTTCATTTATCTAGCACTGACCTTTTTCGTTGTTCTGCAATTCTATTATCTGAATTTTGGTTACTACGCCTATTTGCAACAACCCATGAACGCAACCGTATTGCGCTTTGCCTATAATTTCGGAACCTCGATGCAAATGGTTAGCGAGAGCTATCCCATAGTCTGGATAACCCTGTCCATGCTGGTGCTACTCGGCGGCTATATCGGACTGATGCACTGGCTACTGCGACGCGCGGCTGACTATGCTAATCCATTTTTTCATGGCTGGCGCAAAACCATCGTCATCAGTCTCAGCAGCCTGCTGCTGATCCTGGGCGTATATGGCAAAGTCTCCTGGTATCCACTACGTTGGAGCGATGCTTTTGGTAATGCTCACCACTTCGCCCCGGCTGTCACCCTGAATCCGGTGCTCTATTTTTTCAATACCCTGAAAAATAAAAATATTCGCGTTGATGAAAATAAAGTCCGCCAGCACTATGCACTCATAAGTGAGTTTCTGGGAGTTGATAAGTCAGATGAAGCTCACTTAAACTTCCAGCGAGTCATTTCCCAACCCGGCACTTATGCTGAGCAACGTCCCAATGTTGTGATGGTTTTTCTTGAATCCTTTGCTTCCTATAAAACCGGCGCTTTTGGCAACCCGCTCAACCCGACCCCCAATTTTGATAAGCTGGCCAAACAAAGTTTGCAATACAGCCGCTACTATTCCCCGCATACGGGAACCGCACGCTCAGTCTTTGCCGCCATTACCGGCATCCCGGATATCGAGCTCAACAAAACCTCATCACGAAATCCCCTGGTCGTGGATCAACACACCATCATCAATTCTTTTAAGGATTATAAAAAATTATATTTCCTGGGCGGCAGTGCCAACTGGGGAAATATTCGCGGCGTGCTGCAACATAATATCGAAGGACTGGAAGTACATGAAGAGGGTGACTTCAGCTCACCACGCATTGATGTCTGGGGTATTTCTGATCTGGATCTCTTCAAAGAAGCCAATCAGGTACTGACGAAACAGACTCAGCCCTTTTTTGCAATTATCCAGACTTCAGGCAACCACCGACCCTATACCATTCCCGAAGATAGCCACGGCTTCAAGTTGATGCATCAGGATCGAGAAGTGCTAGAAAAAGCCGGCTTTATTTCAAATGGCGAATACAACGCTTTCCGCTTTATGGATCACAGTCTGGGTTACTTCATGCAGCAAGCTAAAGAGGCCGGTTATCTGGATAATACCCTGTTCGTTTTTTATGGTGATCACGGTATCACTGGCTATGGTGGCACTCACAGTCCGGAATTTGAAAACCCGTATATTCTTACCGGCCTGCACACACCGCTGATCTTTTATGCGCCTTCATTGATCAAGCAGCCACAGATGGATACCAAACCCGCCAGTGAACTGGATCTACTGCCCACCATTGCCAGCCTCGCCGCTCCCGGTTATACCAACACGACGCTGGGTCGAGATTTGCGTGATCCCCGTTTTGCCAAACAACGCTACGCTTTCACCATCACTCACCACAGTATTTCTGAAATCGGCCTGATTGGCGAAGATTATTACTTTCGCATGAGTGAAGATGGCAGCAACAAAATACTCGTCGATACCCGCTCCACCAACCCTGAAGAAAATGTACTAACGGTTTACCCCGAGGTTGCCGCGCAAATGGAAGCCCTCACCGTGGGCATCCACGAAACCGCGAAATATATGCTTTATCATAACCCACGCCAGCAAACCCAGAAATAACTTCCCGTAGGTTGGAGTTGAATGAAATGAAGCCCAACAGGATACGTTACATTGTTGGGCTTCATTTCATTCAGCCCCAACCTACAAACCTTTCCAGCGTTTGACCCCTCCCACGGGATCGGGCATAGTCCTCGCCCTGTTTTCTATTTGCTGGGTGGGGAAATAAGTATGAAGGTTCTGGTTATCGGCGGCGGCGGACGTGAACACGCGCTGGCATGGAAAGCCACACAATCGGCAGGAGTGGAAATGGTCTTTGTGGCTCCCGGTAATGCTGGCACCGCGCTAGAACCCGGCATCAAAAATGTGGCTGTGGCCGCCGATGATATTCCCGCATTGCTTGAATTTGCCCTTAACGAGAAAATCGAACTCACCATCGTCGGCCCGGAAGTCCCGCTGGTCGCCGGTGTAGTGGATACCTTTGCTAACGCTGGCCTGCGCTGCTTCGGGCCAACAAAAGGCGCGGCACAACTGGAAGGCTCCAAGGCCTTCACCAAAGATTTTCTTGCCCGTCATCAGATCCCCACCGCCGCCTATGGCAACTTCACCGAGATTGAACCCGCACTCACCTATATAAAGGAACAGGGTGCTCCCATCGTGATCAAGGCTGATGGTCTGGCCGCCGGCAAGGGCGTGATTCTGGCGCAAACAGAAGACGATGCCAATGCCGCGGTCAAAGACATGCTCGCTGGCAATGCCTTTGGGGATGCCGGTCATCGGGTGGTGATCGAAGAATTTCTCCAGGGTGAGGAAGCCAGCTTCATCGTCATGGTCGATGGCGAACACATTCTGCCCATGGCCAGCTCACAGGATCACAAGGCCCGCGACGAAGGTGACCATGGCCCTAATACCGGTGGCATGGGGGCGTACTCTCCCGCGCCGGTGGTCACGCCAGCAATGCATGACCGAATTATGCATGAGGTAATTGAACCTACGGTCAAAGGCATGGCCGCCGAGGGGAATCCCTTTACCGGCTTTCTCTATGCCGGAGTAATGATTAATGCAGAAGGCATTCCAAAAGTACTGGAGTACAACGTGCGCTTCGGTGATCCGGAAACCCAGCCAATTATGATGCGTCTGAAATCAGATCTGGTGGCACTGTGCAATGCGGCACTGGATGGTCGTCTGCACGAAGTTAAAGCCGAATGGGATGAACGCACTGCGCTTGGTGTCGTGCTCGCAGCGGGCGGTTATCCCGACAGCTACCGCAAGGGCGATGAAATTAAAGGCTTACCTGGTGACTCAGATGAAAACAGTAAAGTCTTTCATGCCGGTACTGCGGAAAAGAACGGCAAGGTAGTGACCAGCGGTGGCCGGGTGCTCTGCGCCGTCGGGCTGGGTGAAACCGTGGGCGAAGCACAAAAGCAGGCTTATGCACTGGCCGATCACATCCGCTGGGAAGGAGTCTTCTGCCGCCGGGATATCGGCTATCGAGCCATCGCTCGCGAAAATAAATAGGGTATTCCCTGGAGGTTCGATTTCAATCGAACGGGGCGAGTGAATCGACTGGGGTGGCTTCGAATTTGTACGACTGAAGTCTTACAATCGTATTAATCGTTGCATAAGTATTTGCACTATAACCCCTTCTCCCTCTGGGCTGTCT
>CAZNRP010000020.1:0-33534 GCA_964575555.1 uncultured Thiohalophilus sp.
TGCCCTTCGACTTCGCTCAGGACGAACGGTAATACCAACGTGCTAGTTTTCACCTTCGTGCTGAGCTTCTACACTCGCACTAACGAGAATTTTGTGTCGCATAATTAGTAAGTGCTCAGAAATTTATCCAACTGGTTGGCAAAGGTCTGCCTATCAGTCAGATTGAGTGCCGCCGGCCCACCACGGGTATCCACCCCACTGGAACGCATGGTATCCATAAAGTCACGCATATTTAAAAGTGCGCGAATATTTTCAGATGAATACATTTCACCACGGGGATTCAGGGCCTGCGCGCCCTTTTCAATCACCTCGGCGGCCAGCGGAATATCACCGGTGATCACCAGATCTCCCGTTGCAACCCGTTTTACAATTTCGTTATCGGCAACATCAAAACCCGGCGGGACTTTTAGAAATTCAATCTGTCGCAATTTTGGCACCTGTAAATAATGATTAGCAACCAGGGTCACCATGATTCCAGTGCGCTTTGCGGCGCGAAATAAAATCTCCTTAATCACCCCGGGACAGGCGTCAGCATCTACCCAAATTTTCATATCCTGGCACTCATGCACGTATTACCTTATTCATTAATCGAGTTAAAATATAAATTTTAACACAAGCCGGGTGAAAAACTGTGTCATCGACACCCCAGACCTTAACTCCTTGCCCGGCTTTTGTTATCCTTGAGGAAAGTGATCTCATTTTACAACTGGGAAGCTGGGTATTAAAGCAGGCGATCACCCAGGTGATGCAATGGCAAAATAAGGGCTTAGACGATTTCGTTATTGCTATCAACCTGTCAATGCGACAGTTTACCGATGACAATTTGTATTGCTCAATTAAAAAAGAGCTCAAAAAATCAGGCCTGCACGCTAACCGGCTTGGACTTGAGCTAACTGAAAGTACTATTATGCAGGACAGTGAACAAGGACTGGAAACACTCAGACGTTTGAACAAGCTGGGCATTTATCTATTTATCGACGATTTTGGAACTGGCTATTCTTCCCTCTCACGACTAAGAGATTTGCCAGTACACATGCTTAAAATTGATAAGTCCTTCATTGCCAATATCAGCGAACATCCCCGCCATGCCCGTTTGATTGATGCCATTATCGCGATGGCACACAACCTTGATATCAGAGTAATTGCCGAAGGCGTCGAAACCCAGCAACAATTTGACTATTTAATTCAACGCAACTGTGATTGCATTCAGGGACATTTTCTAAGCCAGGCTATCTCCGCAGAAGAGCTGGAAAAATTTATGCGTACAACCGGCAAGCATTTCCTTGCAGCGGATAAGCTAACTCAAAGTTAGCTCATTTTCATTTTAACAAATGCCGCTAACACTCAGTTAATCGCTCCCATCGCGACATAAATTTTCTGACTAAATGCGGCCACTACCTGACTATGTGCTTTGACGATATCGTCAAAATCATCGGTGGTTGATTGAGAAAAATGCGAACGCTTTTCCAGTAGAGGCGTTTTAGTCTCAGTTTGCAATAAAGCCCATTGCACAATCAACTCAACTTCATTCTTGCCATTAAAATCAAAACGAATCACATCCATTGTTAATTGATATTCCGGTTTACGCCAAACCGGCCAGGGATAACGCAGGATTCTATCCGATGCCAGCAGACGCGAAAGATTTTCTGCTAGTACCCGACTAAAATTATATTCCAGTGGTTCCGCCCAGCGTCGTGTTTCTGCAATCATCACGCGACTTTCACTTTCATAGCGAACGATGCTACTGCGGGAAAGATAATCAGGAAAACGCAGAGGACCAAGACCGACACTTATATTTCCAATCCCGACCTGACGACTATTAGTATTTGAATCATCTTCAAGCGACATCGGTGTCATCATATAAAATTGTGACGGCGGGGTGCTGCCACAGGCACTTAATAACAAACTGCTTAACAATACTGCAAACAAATAAGGCATCACTTAATTCCCGTATTAGTCTTGCCACTGAACAGAGCCTCAGGCTCTCGATCCAATGTATCCGCCATGCTGCGAACAGCGCGAGCCGCACCCGATATTTCTTTCAATGCCCCTGTTAACTCATACCGCAATTGCGAATGTTCACCCAGCATGTCGCGAGTTTCTTTTAAAGTCTGCTCCAGCTGCGCAAAGGCTCGACTCACGTCCTGCAAGGTACTGTCACTGGCAAGCAGGACGCTATCACTACGCTGTGCGGCCTGTTCCACGGCGGCTAATGTGGTTTGCGTTTTTTCCAGCACCGCCGTTAGATTTTTTAGCAGAGGTTCGCTATGCACATCCAGTTTGGCCACAATGCTTTCCGTTGAGGTCAAAATTCTATCCACTCTTTGCACCGAGCTTTTTAATTCTGGCATATTAAGCAGGCGGTTAAACGCAGAAATAGCTGAAGCAAATTCACGCATGGTTTTATTTAAATCATTATCTTCCAGCACATCGTATAACTCCTGCGAAGTATTCGCTACGGTCGGTATTTCAAGCATATCATTTAACGCGAAAATTCTGACCGGCTTATCCGGCATAAAATCCAGATCAATGTAGAGTTGGCCCGTGAGCAGGCTTTGCGTTTGCAACTGTGCCCGCAGGCCAGCATCGACCAAATTCTTCAAGCTTAGCGCTTCATCCAGGATAGCGTAATCCTCACCCCGTGTACCATTTAGACGTCGGGGATCTATTTCAATATAGACAGGAATATAAAATTGGTAATTTTTGATGTCGACCGCAAGCTTTACTTCCTTGACCGTGCCAATCCGCACTCCGCGAAAACTCACCGGTGCTCCTCGCTGCAAACCATGCACCGAACCTTTAAAGTACATTACCATACGTGGTTTATTTACAAGTAGATCGCCACTCGAAAATAACAATATAACAATAACAAGAAATGCCATAGCACCAATGACGAAGGCACCAATTAAGGTCGGGTCGGCTCGCTTGCTCATACCTCACCCCGCTTTAAAAAACTCCGCACTATTTCATTCTCCGAATGGATTAGTTGTTTGGGATTACCCGTTGCAATCATGGTCTTACTCTGTGCGTCAAGGAAAACTGCATCATCACCGATAGCGAATATGCTGGCAAGCTCATGAGTAACTACCACAATAGTCGCCCCCAGACTGTCACGTAGCTCAAGTATCAGATCATCCAGTCGTCGTGAGCTGAGCGGATCAAGCCCGGCTGAAGGTTCATCAAAAAATAAAATATCCGGATCCAGTGCCATCGCCCTTGCCAGTCCGGCACGCTTGCGCATGCCACCGCTGATCTCAGAAGGATAAAACTCACCAAAACCACTGAGACCCACCAGCGCCAACTTTAACTCCACCAGCTCAGCGATAGCCTTCTCTGCAATATCGGTGTACATCGACAGGGGCAGGGCAATATTCTCCGCCAGCGTCATTGAACTCCACAACGCCCCCTGCTGAAATAAAACCCCAAAGCATTGTTTGAACTGTGCCCGCTCCTCCTCGTTCAGTGCCCAAAAATCCAGCTCACCATAATGAACTGAACCCCGGACCGGAGAGACCAGCCCAATCAGATGACGCAACAGGGTGCTTTTACCGCAACCACTGCCGCCCATAATGATAAAGATTTCACCGCGACGAATATCAAAACTCAGATCCCGCTGAACCACAAAATCCCCATAAGCCATGGTCAGATCCTCGACCCTGATTTGCACCTCATCTTGCGGCTGCTGTTTCTGCGGCATGGGTTCAGATGCCCAGTTGCTGAAAAACGATGGTCATTATCGAGGCGGTAATCACAATGAGAACAATGCTGGTCACCACCGCTGAGGTCGTCGCAACCCCCACCGCCGCCGCACTGCGGCCACACTGAATACCGCGAAAACAACCCGCCATCGCAATCACGATGCCATAAACCAGTGCCTTACTCATGCCCACAAAAAAATGGCGCAATTCCAGTGCCCGGACGGTCTGTTCAGAGTATTCAAACAGGCTGATGTCATAGGCCAGTAACGATACCAGCATGCCGGCCAGTATCCCGGCCAGTCCGGAATAAAGCGTCAATAAAGGGAGCATCAGCACCAGACCCAATACCCTTGGCACCACCAGATAGTCAATCGATGAAATGCCCAGGGTATGAAAGGCATCGATCTCCTCATTCACCTGCATGGTTCCCAGTTGCGCCGCATAGGCCGCACCGGTACGACCGGCCATAATAATACCGGTCATTAGTGCGCCAATTTCACGCACCATACCGATGCCAACCATGTCAGCAATATAAATCTGCGCACCAAAGCGCTCTAACTGCACCGCACCCATATAAGCCAGAATCAATCCGACTAGAAAAGAAATCAAAGTTACCACTGGTAAGGCCTGTGGCCCGGCTTCCTGTATAATCAGCGCAAGATCATGACGGGAGAAGCCCACCCGGCCACGAAATATCTTTGCGATCGATTGCAGCACCTCACCAATAAAACGCACTGCGATCGGCACACCCAACCATAAAGACTGCACTGCAACACCTATCTGGTAAACATAACCCGAGGGATGATGATCCTTCCCTGTGTCGTGTGGCGGCACCGAAAAAGCCAGCGTTAACAGGCGACGAATGCCCTGCGGTAAACCCGAATCATCAACCTCAAGCTGCTGCTCCCGACAGGTTTTTAACACCCGCACCAGATAGCTCAATATGGCGCTGTCCCATTTGCCCAGCTCACTGCTGTCAAAGTAAATGCGGGCGACTTTAACCGAACCAGCTATCTGTTTGCTGAACTCGGAAAAGGCAGGCGATGCTGCCTGCAACTGCCAGTCACCTTTCAACTTTAAACAAAGTTGATTCCCTTCTGATTGAAATAACACATCCGCCGGATGGGAATGCATAACAGGCTCCTGATTAAACAGCATAAATAACAGTATCAGACTTATTATAAAAAGACAGCGTAACGCAGTTAGTCGGGATGAAACAAGGCATCAGCCCTCAACCAACGCGACATTATCTATTGAATAACGTGAATCACATCCCGTTTTGTGAGCGATAAAATACGGGCAAGGAATTAAGCTAAAGAGATTAAGGCAAGATTAAATGAAACATTTAGTTTAATGTTTCTAAAAAAGAAAATGGCTTATAAATACGGCTTTAAATTCCCAGCGAAATACTGCTCAAAGTTTCTCCCAGTATCCCGGTTGCTGCCAGATAAAAAAAAGTCATCACCGTGGTGACACCCAGCACCGCAAAAAAGGCGAGCAAGCTATGATTGGTCATGTAGATTAAAAAAGCTTTCATTATTATTTCCTGATCCGAGTTAACACTGCTAATTATACCTGAGCAAACAACCAATAACAGTAGCCCGATCTCTGACATTAGTCGTAAATAAATGTCCTATTTCTCACTTTTCTGTCTCTGTACGGCTGAAGTTGTTGTACCTACAAGGTCAGGCAATTAAGAACGTTTATTTAGATCGCTCTTTAAGATGTTACACTGGGCACAAAACTAAACTGGATTATCAACATGTCAGAAAATTCAAAGCTTCCCGTTGTCATGTGCTTCTCCGGCCTGGACAGTACCGGAGGTGCCGGTATTTCAGCCGACATCGAAGCCATCATCAGCATGGGCTGCCATCCGGCTCCAGTTATCACTGCACTCACCGTTCAGGACAGTGTGCGCCTGTCACGTTATCAGGCTACCGATAGCATTATTATCGAGCAGGCACGAGCAGTACTCGAAGACATGCCAGTGAGCACCATCAAAATCGGCATGCTAGCCAGCATCGAGCACATGGAAAATCTGCACAGCCTGTTACTCGATTATCCGGAAATTCCCGTCATCCTGGATCCAGTGTTACGGGCGGGCGGCGGAGGCGAAATGATGGAAGCAGACGGCAAAGATGCGCTCTGTGAATTGCTTTTGCCCCTGACCAATGTGCTTACCCCTAATGCCGAGGAAGCACGACTTCTCGCCCCACAGGCCGACAACCTCGATGCCTGTGCGCAGGAAATTATGGACTATGGCTGTGAGATGGTGTTAATCACCGGAGCCGATGAGGCAAGCAGCAATGTAGAGAATCGACTCTACTCAGGCAACCGCTTGCAGGAAGTCTTTTCCTGGGATCGTCTACCCCACAGTTACCATGGCTCCGGCTGTACGCTCACGGCCTGCATTGCCGCCCTGCTCGCCCACGGACTCGAACCCTTCACTGCGATCAACGAAGCTCAGGAGTATACCTGGGAAAGCCTGAAACACGGCTGGCAACCCGGTATGGGGCAACATATTCCTAACCGCCTGTTCTGGGCGAGAGAAGAAGCCGAAGAACATCTTGATCACGAATGAAAAAAATCTTGCACGGCGTATACGCAATCACCGATCCCGCACTCATGGGTGACGATATACTCTCTCCGGTTAAGCAGGCGATAGCAGGGGGTATCCGCCTGCTTCAGTATCGAAACAAAAACGCCTTGCCACAAACACAGCTTATAGAGGCTGTGGCACTGGCTGCCCTGTGCCGGGCACATAATGTCAATTTTATAATTAATGATAATCCGCAACTAGCCGCTGAAGTTGGGGCAAAGGGTGTCCACCTCGGCCAGTCTGACAGTAATATTACCCATGCCCGGCAAATACTGGGCGCGGATAAAATCATCGGTATCACCTGCCATGCAAGCCTGGATCAGGCTCAGGCTGCCGAACAGGCCGGTGCTGACTACGTGGCCTTTGGTCGTTTTTTCCCTTCGCAAACTAAACCCGATGCGCCTCCCGCTGAGATCAATATTCTGCAACAGGCTCGCGAATATTTATCCATCCCCATTGTCGCCATCGGTGGCATCACGCCGGAAAATGGCGATCAGCTGATCGAAGCCGGTGCTGACATGCTCGCGGTGATACATGGTATATTTGGCGTAACAGAAATTGAACAGGCCACCCAGCGCTATGTAAAACTTTTTGCCCGTGCATAACCTGAGTAACCATCTTTTTAATTTAACAAATTATCTACCACAGAGGACACGGAGGACACAGAGAAATTCTTTTTTAAAGAAAGCACTAATGAGTTTGCAACCACTTAAATATTTGAAAGAATCAGCATTTCATTAATAATAATCTCTGTGTCCTCCGTGTCCTCTGTGGTTAAAAAATTTTCCCGGTTTACGTAAGGAATCCTCTATGACCCGCTCCCACGATCTTTTTATCGAAGCCCAGAAACACATCCCCGGTGGGGTAAATTCTCCGGTACGCGCCTTCAAAGGTGTTGGCGGTGATCCGGTCTTTTTCAAACGCGCCAAAGGTGCCTATGTCTATGATGAAGACGATAGGCAATACATCGATTATGTCGGCTCATGGGGGCCGATGATACTCGGTCATGCTCATGATGAGGTGCTCGCAGCCGTGGCCGAAGTCATGCAAAATGGTCTGAGCTTTGGCGCACCGACCGAGCTGGAAACCCGCATGGCGGATAAAGTTTGCGAGCTGGTGCCATCCATGGATATGGTTCGCATGGTCAGCTCCGGCACCGAAGCTACCATGAGCGCCCTGCGTCTGGCCCGTGGCTTTACCGGACGCGACAAGATCGTCAAGTTTGAAGGCTGCTACCACGGCCATTCTGATTCCCTGCTGGTAAAAGCCGGCTCCGGCGCACTGACCCTGGGCGTCCCCACTTCACCCGGTGTTCCCGCCTCGCTAGCTGAACTCACCCTGACCCTGATCTATAACGACAGCGAAGGGGTGAAAAAATTATTTGCCGAAATAGGTGATCAGATTGCCTGCATTATTGTCGAACCGGTGGCCGGTAATATGAACTGCATCCCCCCGGAACCCGGCTTTCTTGAAACCCTGCGCGAAGTCTGTGACCAGCATGGCAGTGTGCTGATTCTCGATGAAGTAATGACCGGTTTTCGTGTCGCACTCGGTGGCGCACAGGGGCATTACGGCATCACTCCCGACCTCACCACCCTGGGCAAGGTTATTGGTGGCGGCATGCCGGTGGGCGCTTTTGGCGGCAAGCGTGAAATCATGGAACACATTGCACCACTGGGGCCGGTTTATCAGGCTGGAACGCTGTCCGGTAATCCGGTCGCCATGGCCGCCGGTTTAAAAAATCTGGAGCTCATTTCAAAGCCCGATTTCTTTGCTGCGATTACCAGGAAAACTCAACAGCTGGCTGAGGGCTTACGTGATCGTGCGCAGAAGTGCGGCATTCCGCTGGCAATCAATCAGGTTGGTGGTATGTTTGGTTTCTTCTTTAGCGAGGAAAAAAACATCAGCCGCTTTGCTCAGGTCTGTGCCTGCGATGCCGAGCGTTTCAAACGCTTTTATCACGGCATGTTGGAACAGGGGATCTATCTGGCCCCCTCATCTTATGAAACCGGCTTTGTTTCCAGCGCACATACGGATGATGATCTTGCGAAAACATTACAGGCCGCAGAAACCGTTTTCAATACGCTATAAATACAGTGCCACTATTGTGGATTTGACTTCAGGAGTGACCATAGCAGTACGACTGAAGTCGAACCGGATAAATAAACTACCCCGCCAGGCGGACAGGGATATTAAGTTGTAGGTTGGGCTGAGTGAAACGAAGCCCAACAATTTGCCACCTTCTTGTTGGGCTTCGCGTTGCTCTGCCCAACCTACTATTTTTTTCGCTGCAAGCAGCTGGGAATTAAACCCTCAGTGATTAAATCCATAGCAATTAAACCAACAGGCGAATGACATGCTGGCCGATAACCTGAATGCACTGCTTGTCTGGCTGGAGTTACATCCTCTCCCCGCCCTGCTGTTTGTTTTTCTGGTGGCCTTTTCCGAGTCATTGCTGATAGTCGGGCTGATTATGCCCGGTGCCGCATTGATGCTTGGCTTTGGCGCTCTCATTGCTCTGGGGGCACTGCAGGCCGAGGCCGTATTAGTTGCCGCAATTCTTGGTGCGATCAGTGGTGACGGACTCAGCTACTGGCTGGGCTGGCATTATAAGCAGGCATTAAAGACGCGCTGGCCCTTCGCAGCCTATCCCTCCCTTTTTCAACAGGGTGAAAAATTCTTTCACCGACACGGCGGCAAGAGTGTCATGCTGGGTCGTTTCATCGGCCCCCTGCGCCCCGTTGTCCCCGCGATTGCCGGTATGCTGGCCATGTCGCGTTCACGCTTTATTATCATTAATATCGTTTCCGCCTGTCTCTGGGCTCCACTCTATTTATTACCCGGTTACCTGTTTGGACTCTCGGTTGAAGTAGCTTCAGAGTTTGCCGGACGTTTTCTGCTGCTGTTTGCCATACTCATTGGCCTGATCTGGTTTATTGTTTTTTTCCTGCGTCAGCTTTATCTTTTGCTGCTCCCCTATAGCGACCGATTTTTTTCCCGCTTAATTATCTGGAGTCGACAACATCCCCTTGCCGGTGAAATACCTGCCGCCATTATCAATCCTGAGCACCATGAAGTTCGCGGACTCAGTTTGCTGGCATTAATATTATTACTCAGCACCGGCCTGCTTATATTTCTTTATGAAGCCATCGACATTCCACTCTTCAGCAATAGCAGTTTACTCATACAAAATGCCATTTTGGAACTACACAACCCGCCGTTTGATAAAATGATGCTAGCACTGGCACAACTCGCCACACCCGTACCCGCATTGCTGTCTGCCGGAATTATTCTACTCGCGTTATCACTACAGCATTTCCAGCAGCACACATTATTCATTCGTCACCTTCTCGCTGTGCCTGTTTTTCCGGTGTTGTTGATGCTCTTACCCGAAAGTTCACACTCCCTGTTTTCGCCTGCCGTCATTCTGGCCATATCAATATATGGTTTTTTATTCATCGCGCTGACCCATGAAATAAACAACCGCTGGCGCATACACATCTACACCTTCGGCACATCGCTATTCATCCTAATCATGCTTGCGCGCTTTTATCCGGGACAGATAAGTCTGTTACAACTGCTCACTGAAGTTGCCCTGATCAGCATTTTGGTTTCGGCACTAGGCATTGCCTATCGACGTCACCATTTTCGATCAGCTCCTAAATTTAAACAGCAGCGGCTATTAATAGTTCTTTTTCTGGTTCCTGGCCTTTATCTTTTATTTATTCCTGCCAGCTCTGCTCCTGCTCACAAATCCGAGATAAAGCAATCCATGACCGAGCGTGACTGGCTGGATAATGGCTGGCGATCGCTGGATAGTTACCGCCATGATCTACGCAACAATTATCGTTTTCCAATGAATCTACAATGGGCGGGATCGTTGAGCCATATTCAAACAGCCCTGGCGAAACAGGGCTGGCAACGAGTTAATAACCGACCAATGCAATACTTAAACTGGTTTAAAACCAGTGCCACACTCATACAGTTGCCGATTCCGTCCCATGTTCATAATGGTCATTATGAAACTCTGGCGATGATGAAATATAGTGAAGCCAAAAATGAAATTCAGATCATCCGCCTCTGGCCTGCTCCATACCAACTGATCAATGCTTCGGAAGAACAATATCCGCTATGGCTGGGATCGGTTTCACACCTGCAGACGATAAACCAGTTTGGAATTCGCTACCTGCGCAGCCGACAGAATTTCAGCCTCTCGCCACAGCAAACCGGCCTACAGAAAAATGAACGAGTCATCGTTAAACAACGAAAAGAAAAAGCCGGATGGGATGGTAAGGTTTTATTAATGTTAGAACCGTAAAACGAATCAGGAAAAATCGGTTACTTCCTGTTCCGCCTCAATAGTTTGTTCTTCTGGCTTACTGATTTCAATCCGGTTTCGACCTAAACGTTTTGCCGTATACAGGGCATCATCAGCACGCTGAATAAAACTGCTGGCGGATTCGCCGGGAACGAAGGGTGCCAAGCCCGCCGAAAAAGTTGGCACCTGGATCCGGGTATCGTTATATCCACAAATTTGGGCTGCGGCCTGGCGACGCACCTTATGCAGTGCCGCCATCGCGCCTTTCACATCGGTATTGGGCAGGATAACGGCGAACTCCTCACCCCCATATCGCGCGACCATATCATGATGTCTAAATGTGGTCAGAATATCTTCGGCATAACAGCACAACACGGCATCACCTACGGCATGACCATACTTATCATTAATCGACTTAAAATAATCCAGATCGATAATCACCAAAGCCAGATCCGCACCATAACGTTTGGTACGACTCATTTCATCTTCCAGCCTACGCATAAAGGCTCGCCGATTGGGTAACTCGGTCAGCTCATCGGTCATACTGAGCAGGCGTACACGCGCGAGTTCGTCACTGAGTTTGCGACTGTCCACTTCAATCATCTTCAGATAATCTTTGGTTTCTTCCAGCTTCTCCGCCATCGCATCATGCGACTCTTTAAGTGCATCCACATCTTCAATCAGACATTGACGTAAAGTGTCGATTTCATTGATGGATTCAGCTTCATCCAGTCCCTGACGAACCACATGTAACATATCACCGAACTGGCTGTTCTGTTCTATCGTTTCACTGATATGTTTATTTAACATCAATTGTACTTTTTCCGTGTCCCGGTACTGACTACTGAGATACTGCCGGTAGGTTGAGCTTAATCGCTCTTCCGTGTCACGAGTATCATTCGGCAACAGATCCTCGATCATGCCTTCAATGGCTCTTTTCTGCACCCGAACTGCATCCGGTTTTTCACTGAACTCAGATTCAGTAATCGTCAGCTCAGGTTCCAGGCTTGTCACCTGTTCGGTATTAACATAATCATTACTTTGAATATTGGTTTCAATTTCATCATCGCTATAAAAACTAAGCACTGGTTCCAGCGTATTTTTCAGTATTGTCTCATCCAACATCTCCATACGCCCAAGATGCATACTGAACATATTAAGATGCTTACGTAGACCTTTGAGAGTGGTCGTGGTTAACGGCAACTGTAATTGTTTATATATTAGCTTTGCATGAATATGCATTGACGCGCCGGGCTTGAGGTGTCGAATATATCCCCCCAGAAAAAGCCTCAGCCAATGACGATAGAGTTGTTCGCGCTCGTCAAAGTCCTGCTCATTTTCCCGCAGTATACGTTCGAGTTGTGAATAGAGAACCGAACCGGATCCGGTACTTTTTAATTCATCAAGTAAACCCAGCAGCGACTGTGACTGCAGAGATAATGCTTGACCGACAGATACCGTATCTGTTCCAGTTAATAAATCTTCTGGTGGCTTAAGCCCGTTTTTATCAGATTGCACTCTTCCCCCCTTGCAACCTTCATCCATGACTTTCAGGATTTTATTTTTTACTACGAAAATTCAAAAATGAATATTCAGGCCAATTTGAAATTATTACAACCTGCCTGTCTTTCCTCTTCACAGCACAATCTAAAAATTTTTACTATGTTTCGGTAGACACTGTTTTAGTGGTTAATATCTTACCATTTATGCAAAACAATATCCTGTAAAAACAGCACCAATTGTACAATTAACCATCAACCCAATGGGCGAAGAAAATTATTTCTTTGTTAAAACAAGTGCTTATGGATTAAGGTGTGCACTATAATTTAGATAGCCCCCATCTTAAGCATAACTTTTGATATAGAACAAAAGTTATGGATTCCAGCCAAAATACCGTAATAAAAAAACAAAACAACAAAAACCTTGTTGGCTTGTCTGATGTTTTAGAATCTCAACAAGTAAATAGCTACCCCTAAAATGGCACTATAATGATAGAAGATGAACGAGATTAAAATGCAATGAGCAGCATCACGCCCCCGCCCGACTCCGCAGGTACAGAGTCTCTACGCCAAAGTAACCAGAAAAAAAAGGGTGTCTCATCCGTGTCAGCGGTTCCAGCAAAACCATTTATTCATCAATCCCCTTCAGCAACCACCACCAACAGCTCACATCTTAAACGGCGGCGACTGGTTGAACGCCGAAAAAAAGATCGCCGCAAACAAAAACAGAAGGTAGTGCTGAATACGCGCAGCCGTCACGATCGAAGAACCCTTGAGCGTCGTAATTCAAGCAATAAAAATATAAGCCGTGAAACTTCAACAAAAGAAGAAACGCGTCCACAGACGCGAGGAGTAGATATTACGGTATGAGCTAGCGGGCCTGTAATTCCTGACGAACTTTTACCAGTGTTTCTGCCATGGTAAAAGACGACTCCAGCAATTCCACCACTGCAAATTCCTGCAGGGGTTTACTGAATAAAAATCCCTGAATGGTTCGGCAACCCAGTGCATGCAGAAAGGCCAGCTCCTGGGCTGTTTCCACCCCTTCGGCCACCACATCAAGGCGCAGACTATGAGATAAAGCCATAATCGCAGTCACAATACCGGCGTTATCGCTTTCTCTGCGATTATGAACATTGGTGATAAAGGAACGATCAATTTTCAGAGTATCAATGGGGAAACGTTTAAGATAACTCAGGGAGGAGTAACCTGTACCAAAATCATCAATTGAAATACTCATCCCCATTGCTTTCAATTGTTCCAGGATTCCAATATTTTCCTGACCATCATCCATCAAACAGCTTTCAGTAATTTCTATTTCTATTAATTCAGGATTGATATCATGCTGTTGAAGTATTTCCGCGAGACGCTCAACAAAACATTCCTGTTTAAATTGATGCATGGAAACATTAACCGCAACAGGTATTATCGGCAACTCCAGTTTTTCCCAACGACCCAGAGCCTGACAGACTTCGGAAAAAACCCAGTCTCCCACTTCAATAATCATCCGGTTCTCTTCCATCACCGGAATAAAATCAACCGGTGATATCAAGCCACGTTCCGGATGTTGCCAACGCAGCAGCGCTTCAAAGCCTTTAATTATACCGGTAGAGGCATCAACCTTGGGCTGATAAACCAGAAAAAGCTCATCCCGGGTCAGAATACCGTGTAGATCTTTTTCCAGTCTCGCCCGATAGCGAGCCAATTCATGATATTTATTAGAATAATAACTTAGCTGTGCACCACCGCGGGTTTTAGCATGTCGTTGAGCTGACTCGGCTGCCAGCATCAGGCTTTCCTCATCCGAGCAGTCATCCGGGTAAAGAGCGGCACCGATACTGATGCGCGGTTGAAAATGCCCACAGCTAATATCAAAGGGTTCTCGCAATGCGGCATAAATACTGGAAACCCGCGCTTCAATCTCATCGCGGTTGTTGACGCCAAGTGAAAGTGCAAATTCATCCGCACCCAGATGGTGGCTTTTATCATCTTTGCCCAGCAAACTCGCTATCCTGGTACGCAATAACTCCAGAACCCGATCACCTTCGAGATAACCAGACTGTTCATTCAGCTTTCTAAATCTATCCAGATCAAATCGAATTAACAGCACATAACATTTATCCATTGCGGCACGCTGTATCTGTTCCGCAATCTCCACAAAAAAATGCGCACACAACTCTCCACGCAGGGATGAGTTTTCCACTTGTCCTGTCTCCACAGTATGGATAGTACGATTTGACATGTTTCGATATGTTTTCAGTGACTCAAAAAAAATAATTTAAGGATTCTCTGAATTAATATCGGTTTTAAAATGAAAATCTTAAGAGCAGTCCAGAGATTCCGCCTAATATTAATCATGGCATAAGTATTCGCATGTATTTTATCCCCTCTCCCCAACCCTCTCCCAAAAGGAGGGGGGGCTATGGTGCGAATACTTATGCCATGATTAATATTAGGGGGTTTATCCGGGTCGCCCATCAACTCGCGGGCGAATTAATATCGGTAGATAGACGAATATAAATAAAAGAAAGGCCGCACACCATAAACCAGCTGACACTATCAGGCAGGGAAAATACCAGTCCGGCATGAGTAAGGGAACAAAAACCCGGAACAGCGGTGACAAACTGGCCAACACAAAGGACCAGAAAACCAGTCGGCTGGTCTCAATCTCTCTGCCACTATGGCCCAATGCCACTCGCGCCATCATGCCCAGTGTCACCAGGCCAATACCACCGGCGGTCAAAGCATGTACCGCAAACTCGCGCGGGAAAATAACAAAGGGGGTCAAAGCCAGCAAAAATAAGCCAATAACCAGCCAGACATAACCCAGTTGTAAAATCCAGACCATCGGTACCGACCATATTTTTTTACCATACCAGCCATAAACCCGAACCCCGTGAACCCCCGCAGCAAACAGGGCAACAGGTATCAGCAGCATCGACCCCGGCAGGATAGATGCCACTATTGCCACCGCCCCGATGCTATAGGGTGCCAGCTTTTCAATCATGGGCCAGCTTCGTACCGATAAGCCACTCACTCCCCGTTCACTAAAAAAGGGTATTACCCGTCCGCCCATAATCATAATCAGAGCCACCAGCAGATATAACATCAGGCTAATACCGATACCTGCGGTTTGTTCACTGAACCCCATAAACTCTAAATGTGTAAGGCCATTTGCTATCGCCATCACTAACAATAAAACCGGAAAAATATAGTTGGATAACTGCGACTTTGCCTGCAGAGGGATGGTAATCCCCAGAGCCACGGCAGGCAGAAAACTAAGGTCAATCAAGGCAATCACGCCATTGGGTAATGAAAAAATTGTTAGCGGTGCGAGCCGACCTAATAGCCAGAGTATGGCTAACAATGCCAGCGGAGCATTTTGCAGGGTTTGAATACCTGTCCAGTTACGGACGGCGGTTAACAGGAATCCTGCGGCGACCGCAGCAACATAACCAAACAACATTTCATGGGAATGCCAATAGATACCGGGGTAATAGTTTGCAACACTTGCCCCCCCGTCAAGAACCATTAACCAGAGCAGCATTAATAATAAAGCGCTTAGACCCGCCATTAAAAAAAAGGGGCGAAAGCCCAGTTCGAACAAAGCAAAACTTTTTGTTGTGCGGGGTTTATTTGGATCTTCAATTTTCATATTCTGACTTCATAAATTCTAAATGTGATAGTGGTATACACAGTTTATCAATCATCCTCATAACAGAATTGATCAACATCAAAGCGCTCATTTTCTTCAATAGGGGATAGCTGCCGGAAAAATAAAAACACCATAAATTAAAGGCTGGATAGATAAATCAAAACCGCTGCATCCCGTAAAACCCCTGTAGTTTGAGGTTTATTATCAATTTTCAGTTTGCAGGTAAAGCTTGATGTTTGTAGGAAAGGGAGTAACCGCATGCTGTTTGCTTAACATTTCTTTTACATAATGCTGTTTTACATTTTCCATTCTTTTAGAAATGTCTGACTGTGTTGCCGCATAAGCCGATTCTGAGCTCGTCTGTAAATGGCTACTTTCAACAACACGATAGAGATCAGAAATACCATTGCGATGCCGATAGTATTGATAATAAATTCGCATGCCTTCTTCATCAGCAATAATTTCCTGGGGCTGGCTGAATTTTAAAACGGTTAGTAAACCGGCATCATGAAAAACCTTGTCAACGGTGTCACTATACGCCGTGCCGAACAACATACTTAGCATCAGGCTGGCCACCACCCCCTTGCCAAGTCCTTTTAGTGGATGACGATATTTAATATGCGCAATCTCATGCGCGAGTAACATCATTAAGGCATTTTCATGCGGCAATTTTTCCAGCATGCCTCGAAAGATAAAAATATTTCCACCCACCGTTGAAAAGGCACTGGCTTCACCTGCATCAACATAATGCACGCTCACCTGCATGCCTGCCGGTAAATCTTGTACCGCTATCAGTTTGTCTGCCAGACTTTGCAGATAATCACCCATCATGCCGGTACTGGAAGAAACACGCGGCAAGGTGTCGGCATAGGGACGAGACAGGCTCTGTTCTATTTCAAAGGGCACCAGCGTTGCCAGCTCATCAATTGAGGCAAACACCGCCACGCCCAACCCCACCACCACCGCAATAATGCCAAATGACAGGGTTAAAAATTTACGGATATGAACAAGCGAGGAGACTGACTCCCTGACAGCGTGATCCGATAGTTCCTGTATTTTTTCCATTTATATGTAAGCTGCTCAGAATCAGTGTTTAAGCATAGCTTGAATAGCGGCAAATAAAAGCAGAAGTTTCAAGTTTTGCCTAAGATACGCTACATGTCGTAGTGGCCAAAACCCGAGAGAATCCCGAAAATTTGGATTAAAAATCAACAACTTATTCAGAACCGTTCTAGATCTTCACTCGTCTGCAACCATTTTTCTTCCAGAATATCAACTTCCTGCTGCAAACCACCCTGCTCTTTCAACATCTCTACCAGCCGAGATTTATTTTCAGCACTGTAAATGGTCTCATCCTGCAAGCTCGCATTTACCTTATCTAATTTTTCTGAAACAAGCGCGAGCTGCTTTTCCAGTTTTTTCAATTCGCTGCGCAGGGGGCCCTGTGCCTGACGCCGCTCAGCCGCCTGTTGGCGCATCAACTTGCGATTAGCCGTATTCTCGCCACTGGTTCGTGTTTCCCGACCCTTCTCCAGCAACCAGCCTCGGTAATCATCCAGATCACCTTTAAATTCCTCAACCCGGCCGTCATCGACAAGGTAGAAACAATCCGCCACCATATTAAGCAAAAAACGATCATGCGAGACCACACACACCGCCCCCTCAAACGATTGCAGGGCTTCTACCAGCGCATGACGCATAGCCAGATCCAGATGATTAGTCGGCTCATCAAGCAACAGCAAATTCGGTTTCTGGTAGACCACCATGGCAAGTACCAGGCGCGCCTTCTCACCACCGGAAAAAGGCGCTACTGCCTCATCGACCCTGTCTCCGTGAAAACCAAAGCCGCCCAGAAAATTACGCAACTCCTGCTCTCGTGCGACTTTATCCAGACGTTGAAAATGCAACAGAGGTGAAGCCTGCAGATCCAGCTGTTCCAGCTGGTGCTGGGCGAAATAACCAATTCTCAGGGAATTCGCCTCATTCCGCTGTCCTTCCCAGACGGGCTGCTCACCGGCCAGTAATTTGATCAGGGTCGACTTACCCGCCCCATTACGCCCCAGCAGACCCAGTCGATCGCCGGGGGCAATGTGCAGTCGAAGTCCTGACAGCAAGGCCGTACTTGTCGCCAGGTCACCATAGCCTGTCGCTACCCTGTCCAGCTCCAGCAACATCGAAGTATGGGTTTTCTCTCCCGGAAAACGAAAATGAAAGGGGGAATCCACCTGCGCAGCCCCGATATCCACCATTCGCGCCAGCGCCTTGACCCGGCTTTGTGCCTGACGCGCCTTGGTCGCCTTGGCTCGAAAACGTTCGACAAAGCGCTCCATCTGCGCCCGTTCACGCTGCTGCTTCTCATACAACGACTGCTGCTGGGCTAGCTGCTGAGAACGTGCCTGTTCAAAATCACTATAATTGCCGCGATAGAGGGTCAATTGCTGATGCTCGATATTGGCAATGCGATTGCAAATTTTATCGAGGAAATCCCGGTCATGAGAAATCAATAGCAAGGTACCGGCATAGGCCTGCAACCAGTCCTCCAGCCACAGCACCGCATCCAGATCCAGATGGTTGGTGGGCTCATCCAGCAAGAGAATATCCGAGCGGCACATCAGGGCCTGAGCCAGGTTCAGGCGCATTCGCCAGCCACCGGAGAACTGACTGACGGCCTGCGCCTGTTTTTCCTCACTGAAACCCAGACCATTTAGCAACACGGCCGCTCGACTGCGCGCTCGATAGCCATCTATCGCATCCAGCTCACCATGCAGCTGCGCCTCCAGCGTGCCATTGCCCTGCTCCTGCGCCTGTTGCAATTGCGCCTCAATCCGGCGTAGTGGGCTATCGCCATCAATCACATAATCGATGGCCGCAGTTTCCACCGCCGGGGTTTCCTGCGCCACATGGGCAATCACTAATTGGGGCGGTAAGCTAAATTCACCACTATCGGCTTGCAGCTCACCCAAAATCAGAGCAAATAGACTGGACTTACCCACCCCATTACCCCCGGTAATACCAGCTTTTTCACCGGAGTGAATACTTACTGTCAGGTTGTGAATTAGTTCACGGGGACCGCGCCAGAGGCTCACTTCATTAAAATTTAACATGGGCGCATTTTATCCTAATCTACTGAAGCTGTCGGATTTAGCTGCGGCCAAGACCCTAAAATAAATTTTAGCCCGGCTTGACATGTTGCTTTTATCGATCTAAGTTAATAAACGTTCACTTAGTTAATCAATAAGGAGATGACATGAACACTCACCATGCTGAACTCGACGCGCGGGGCATGAACTGCCCGCTTCCCATCCTCAAAGCTAAAAAATCTCTGAATGCACTCGCTGAAGGCGAGGTACTACAAATTCGCGCCACGGATCCCGGCTCGGTCAAGGACTTGGAAGCTTTCTGCAAACAAACCGGAAATGAATTACTCTCGTCCTCGGAAGCCAATGGCGAATTTGTTTTTCTACTGAAAAAGCACTGACAGGAAATACGGCAATATGGCCAAACGTCTAAAAGCGGCAGAACGTCGTGCCTCAATATTAGCGGTGGCCAAAGTACTGTTTGCCGATAAGGGCTACCACGGGGTGGCGGTGGATGAAATTGCCAGCCGCCTCGGGGTCAGTCCTGCCGTGCTATATCGCCACTTCCCTTCCAAGGAGGCACTCTACGGTGAAGTCCTTGAAACGCTGAGCGCACAACGTGAAAACTATGTTGACGCGGCGCTAAAACATCCCGATGATTTTGGCAGCATTTTACTGCGCATGACCCAGGTATTTGCCGAAAGTGTGGCTCGTGATCCTGACTATTTAAAAATGGAAATGATGAGCACGCTGGAAGATGCACAGATTACCCGGCGGTTTTTTGAGAGTCGCTGGAAATCTTTCACCGACTTTATTGAATATGGCATGCGGGAACAGGCGGATAATCCGGCCATTAAACAAATTAACTCACGCACTGCCGGGCTCATGTTTCAGGGTATGGTACGTGAAGCTCTGTATGCTAAATGTATCCTTCATACCAGCCGTTATCAGGACGTACAGTTGCCCGACCTCATCACACAATTGGTCAACCTCTTTCTAAATGCTATTCATTACAATCATAAAAATTCAGGAGAAAGCCAAACGGCATAAACATTAAATATTTTTCAATCAGTTTATTCAGCTTAGCCCTAAAAAAAACACAAAAAACAGGCATTCTTTAACTGTGACGCAGTTGACATTTTTCAACTACACTAATTCACAATACATACCGATACTTAAACCGTAATAAAACATCAGGGCAAACCCGCGTGAAAACCGGGGACGCAAAGCTACCGATCTAAACGCTGCCATGTGGCAGACCATGACTGCGGAGCTGCCGGGACTCTCTCTTACGTGTTCCGACTATACAGACCGTCATGACCCTGACTTCGCGATTCGTTTTAAGCAGACAGGTCAAGTATGAGCACACAGCATAAAGTAGTTTCTCTCGACTCACATCCCGCTCACAGTGGTGCGGTGAATGGCCGGGTCAAAGCTCAAAAACTTCTGGACACCTTTAAAAACCAGAGCACCCAATACGCCCGCACCCTGATGCAACAGATGTTTGACAGTGCCGATGATCGCCTGTTTGAAATGGCGGAAAAAGCAGATAACAATACTGATCAATCTGTTTACTTTGACTCCATGCGTATCGTTCGCTTAAAGCGCAAAGACATTGAACTCAATTACCGTAAAAACATAGAAGAGCTCTTTACCCATTTCTGGGATACAAAGCCCACCAGTCATGAAACCCAGCTCAAAGATAACGATCTGTCCTGCGAAAACATGTCCTTGATGGAAGAAGTTGATCTTGAAGAGTCGCTGGCCATGAGTACACTCACCAGTAAAATTCGTAACAACTTTGTCCAGGATATTCATTCTATCGAGCAGCGACTCACCCAGATCGCCCCTGGCATTGAAATGAATCCGGAAAGCAACCCCCTTGATCCTGAAAATCTATGTGCTGCCTTTAAAGAAGCTACCGAAACACTGGACACGGAAATCAAGATCAAATTAATCATCTTCAAGCTCTTCGATCAGCATATTAATGAGACTATCGGCAGTCTGTATAAAACCATCAATAGCACCTTTACTGATGCGGGAATCATGCCGAAGATCAAGTCACGCGTACCACGTCAACCCGCAAGCCCTGGCTTACCCGGCCAGCCAGGCATTCAGACTGAAGACATCGCTGATAATAATATTGCCCAGGTTGAAGCTTATGATCCGGACACGGCGGCAGCCGGCTCCGAGGTACTGGTCCCTCTGCAACAATTGCTGGCACAAACCGGGTTCAACAATGCAACTACCACTGGTGGCTTGCCTGCAGGATACCCTGCAGCACCCGCTAGCGGCGCGGTAGTCTATGGAACAGCAGGTGGTTCTACAGGCGGAATGATAGGCGCAGCATCCAATGTTTCCGGATCACCCATCGCCGGACTTCCGATCAGCTCCAGTGAACAGGTGTTCAGTGCACTAAGCAATATTCAGTCGGTTACCACGACCCTGCCACAGGGAGGTACTCCTCAGGAAGTCAGTTCGCAAATCAAAACCATGCTGGTTAATCAGGTTGCCGAAACCGTAGGACAGCCGGTTAACCTGAACGCCGTTGACAATGGCATCATCGATGTTGTCTCCATGTTGTTTGAATTTATTCTTAATGATAAAAATTTGCCTGCAGCGGCAAAAGCTGAAATAGCCCGCCTGCAAATTCCCATGTTGAAGGTGGCCGTGGTGGATAAAGAATTTTTCAGTACTCAGGGGCATCCCGCCCGTGTATTACTGAATACCCTGGCCCAGGCAGGTATCGGTCTGGACGAAACCGCGCAAAAAGAAAATAACCCGGTCATTCAACAAATAGAACAATCAGTGGAAAAAATCATCACTGAGTTCGATGCTGAGGTCAGCATCTTTGACCAGGTACTGAAAGAATTTAATACTTTCATGGATGAACAGCATGAGCGCGACAATTCTGCTGAAGAATCTGCACTGGCTGTTTTTCAGCGCAAAGAAGAAGTCGCACTCGCTCAGGCCTGGGTAAAAGAAACTCTGGAAGAAGTATTGTCTAACAAGCAGCTGCCAGAACAGATTGATAAAATCATCCAGGGTCCATGGCGGGATGTAATGTTGCACACGTATTTAAATCAGGGTCAGGATTCCAGTCTGTGGAAAAACCAACTGCGTTTTATTGATGTGCTTGCCTGGTCAGTTGAGCCCAAGAAAATGTCGATGGACAGGAAGAAACTGGGCAACATCATCAAACAGCTGATACACACTCTGCGTGACGGGCTCGCAAATATTGATTATCCGCAGGACAAAACAGATAAACTATTTAATGCCCTTGAAGCCTGGCATCTTGCCAGTGTTCGCGGCCTGTTACATCAAAACAAGGCGAACGAATCTATCAATGATGTCGCCATGAGCAGTCTTCAACAACAGGATCCCGAGGCTTCATTTTTCCTCTTCGAAGAACCAGAACAAGCAATTGAAGCCAAGCCTGAACATGACAACAGTCTGATTAATCGGCTAGCTGAAATCGAACAGGATCTGAATGCGCTTGAACATACCGATATGAGCACATCAATTGCCAGTATCAGTGAACACGCAGAGAATACAGAAACATCCGACATTGATCAGACCATCGCGAATATGGAACAACAGGTCGCTTCTCTCTCCGAACTAGAGGAGATGCTGGACGATGTCCTTGCCGACTCCGATAATGAATCTGAAGATCGGGAAGTCATGGAGGATATCATTCTTAGCAGCTGGGAAGAGCCCAATGCAGAAGACAGTTATCCCGATGATGAATATCTCGACATTGCCCGCCATATGGAAGCCGGTAAGTGGGTGGAATTTTTTGATGACAAGGGTCATGCCCAACGGGCAAAACTGGCCTGGAAGAGTGATTTACTTGGCGAGTACACTTTCCTTAACTGGAAGTTTGATGTGATCGCAGACAAAACCTTATTCGGCCTTGCCGCCGACCTGCGCAGTGGCCGCGCAAAAATAGTTGATGACGTGCCGATTCTTGATCGTGCGTTGACAGCAGTATTATCTGGAATTAAACGCAGCGCCTGAATAATAAGCTACTGCCGCAAGTGGGCGAAATACTCAGAGAATGTAATCTTTTCTGTGTCCTCTCGGCAACTGCTCCTGCGTTGCTCTAACTCCTGCGTCCATGCAGTCGTGTGATTCAAGATCTTTTCTTTTTTATAAAACGCATAAATCATTGATCTTTACTCTAATTTTGTGGGGATCACTCAGTTCTTATCAAGTTTTCAGGCTCTTAGCCGATAATTGCTTAAGTCATCCTATCGAGTATTTATGAAATGGCAACAGCACAACAAAATTTCAATTCTGAAGACGATTCCACACAAATTGAAATTCTATTGTTCTACCTGAACTCTAGATTACCCTTTGGCATCAATGTTCTTAAGGTCAAAGAAATTATTCCTATGCCTCACCTGACCCAACTGCCCAATGCTGATCCTGTTATCTGTGGGGTTGCCAGCTTGCGGGGGACAACATTACCGGTCATCGATCTGGCAAAAGCGATCGGCCAGCACTCTGCTTTAAGCACAACATCCGCACAGACTTCTATCATTATCACTGAGTTTAACCGAGGCCTGCATGGCTTTCTGGTTAACAGGGTGGATCGAATAGTCCATCGCAACTGGGAAGATATCCTGCCTCCTCCCAATACACTGGGAACATCAACCTACACATCAGGCATTACCCGTGAAAATGACGCACTGGTGCAGATACTGGATCTGGAAAGCATTATCGCGACCTTTGATTCCGTAACCGATGGTGACTATGCCCTCATTTCAACAGAAGGACTTAATACTGAAAACAGACGCCAGCGAATTCTAGTGGTAGATGATTCCTCCATGGCAAGAACACAAACGGTACGCACACTGGATTCTTTACAGGTTCCCTATGTGATGGCGCGGGATGGTAAGGATGCAATGGAGGTTCTGATGAAGTTAAATGGCGATGATGCGGATCCTGCGGATGCAATCAGCCTGGTGCTATCAGATATCGAAATGCCGGAAATGGATGGTTACACCCTGACCCAGCAGATTCGCCAAACCCCGGCGCTGGCAAACCTGTACATCCTGTTACACACCTCTCTCAATGGTGCTATCAATACGGAACGTGCTGAAAAATGTGGCGCGAATGCCGTACTAACCAAGTTTGTGCCTGAGGAATTAGCCGCGCAGGTTATCAGTGGTTTGCGACAAACCACACAAAATCGCACTTAATCGAAAGTGTATTCTTGAGGGAATCAGGGACAGAAAAATATTCATGCTACACCCGTACTGGTAAATATTATTTTATCAGCACGGGCATAATCCCGTTTGTATCACCACCTGTGCGCTCCTGAAATTTACTATCAATGAACAGAGCATTTTACAGTCCCATAAAAATGAAACTGCTATATCCCCTTCGCGGGAATTTTTAAACAGGAATTACATTTGAGGCTTGCAGACCTTTTGGTCCACGTTCTATCTCGAACGTTACCGCCTGACCTTCATCCAAAGATTTATAACCTTCTGCAGTAATTGCAGAAAAATGAACGAATACATCTTCGCCACCATCTTCCGGTGCAATAAAACCAAAACCCTTAGAATTATTAAACCACTTCACAGTTCCATTACTCATAAAAAACAACCTCGGTACAAAATGTTACTACTTCTTGTTTAAGCCCTTACGGGCTTTATTTTTGAAGGAATAACAAACCGGATATTCATTTCCGTATTGCATCCCCCCCCTGTTAACAATTACATATCTATATGCTATGTAATAGTTGCACGCAGTATAGCTAATAAATTTATAAATGTGATGACTTTATTCCGTAATAAATAATATAAAACGGCATATTTATTGCTTTTTATATTTTCCACAGGGCGGGGCTTATGTCAATAACTCCGCCCACCTTCGCTTATTAATCCACCATTCATTCTCAAACATCACGGTAAATTTTGGAACCGGCATTCAGAAATTCCTCTGCTTTTTCCTGCATTCCTTTCGCCAGCGCTCCGGCTTCGTCCAACCCCTGTGCGGCAGCATAATCACGCACATCCTGAGTGATTTTCATGGAACAGAAATTCGGCCCGCACATAGAGCAAAAATGGGCTGACTTATGTGCCTGCTTGGGCATGGTTTCATCATGAAATTCCTGAGCGCGATCAGGATCCAGACCAAGACTAAACTGATCTTCCCAGCGAAATTCAAAGCGTGCTTTGGACATGGCGTTATCACGTATCTGTGCACCGGGATGACCTTTGGCAAGATCAGCCGCATGTGCCGCAATCTTGTAAGTGATAATCCCTTCTTTAACATCATCACGGTTGGGCAAACCCAGGTGTTCTTTGGGGGTCACATAACACAACATGGCACAGCCGTACCAACCTATCATCGCCGCACCAATACCTGAAGTAATATGATCATAACCCGGTGCAATATCGGTGGTCAGTGGCCCAAGAGTATAAAATGGTGCTTCATCACAACATTCCAGTTGCTTATCCATATTCTCTTTAATCAAGTGCATGGGCACATGACCTGGACCTTCAATCATGGTTTGTATATCGTGCTTCCAGGCAATTTTTGTCAGCTCACCGAGCGCTTCCAGCTCGCCGAACTGCGCCTCATCATTGGCATCCGCAATCGAGCCGGGACGCAGACCATCTCCCAGTGAGAAAGCCACATCGTAGGCTTTCATAATTTCACAAATGTCTTCAAAGTGGGTATAGAGGAAATTTTCCTGATGATGGGCCAGACACCACTTAGCCATAATCGAGCCCCCCCGTGAGACAATGCCGGTTACCCGCTTTGCGGTCAGGGGCACATGGCGAAGCAGTACGCCAGCATGAATGGTAAAGTAATCCACGCCCTGTTCAGCTTGTTCAATCAAGGTGTCACGGAACAGCTCCCAGGTCAGATCTTCAGCTTTACCGTTGACCTTCTCCAGTGCCTGATAAATCGGCACAGTGCCAATGGGGACGGGTGAATTGCGGATAATCCACTCCCGGGTTTCATGAATATTTTTACCTGTAGACAGATCCATGATGGTATCCGAGCCCCAGCGTATCCCCCAGGTCATTTTGTCCACTTCTTCTTCAATGCTGGAAGTGATTGCTGAATTGCCCAGATTGCCGTTAATTTTCACCAGAAAATTACGCCCAATGATCATCGGTTCCAGTTCAGGGTGATTGATATTGGCGGGAATAATAGCGCGACCACGGGCAATTTCATCGCGCACAAACTCAGACGTAATCGCATCAGGCAGATTCGCGCCCCAGTTATGACCGGGATGCTGTTCAGCCAGTTGCGCACGGTATTCATCCAGGCGCAGACTTTCACGAATGGCGACATACTCCATCTCCGGGGTAATCACCCCCTGACGGGCATAGTGCATCTGCGAAACATTGCAGCCAGCCTTTGCCTTGCGCGGTTGCCGTTTGTGCTGCTCGAAACGTAAATTATCCAGTGAAGTATCGGCTGCTCGCAGACGGCCAAATTCAGAGCTTTGATCCAGCAGCTGCTCGGTGTCATTGCGCTCATCTATCCACGCACGGCGCACATTTTCCAGACCTTTGCGGATATCAATTTCAATGGCAGGATCAGAGTAAGGGCCGGAGGTGTCATAAACCATCACGGCAGGATTCGCTTCCACCTTTCCGCCCTCGATGGCAGGTGTGTCAGTCAGGCTGATTTCTCGCATCGGCACCTGTATGTCGGGACGACTACCTTCAACATAGATTTTTTTAGAATTGGGAAAAGCTTGAATTGAAGCCTGATTAAGCTTCGCAGTTTTACTCAGGAATTCATCGGGGATTGCATTCATGGTCGCTGTCCTGTAATTTCATTGGGATGTTAATGCTCTAACACGGCCACGGCAGGGAACGAACGCATTTCCTACGCCGGGATAAGCCGGTTCAGGTTCAAAGGGTCTCTCTCAGCCCAGTTGATTGCATCTGGCGGTCGTCTATCAACCGCTTAGCGAGCAATTTTGTGGGGCACCCCTAGCGTGGTAAATTAACTTATCTGATAGATCAGGAATATGCAAGCAGTGAGGGGCGGATATTTGCCGCCACCGGCACGCTGTAGGTTTGATAATATAGCCCTTTAAATGTAGGGTTTTCACTCATATTTTGGATGCCTAAAATGAATATCGAACAACACAAAGACAACATGATTAAACAGCAGCTACGCACCTATGAGGTGCTGGACGATCAGCTAATTGAACTCATGATGCAGGTACCACGTGAAGATTTTGTCCCTGCCGCCATGCGCAACCTTGCCTACGCCGACATAAACATTCCTATGGATGAAGGACAGGTGATGATGAATCCCAAAATTGAGGCGCGGATGTTACAGGCATTGGCCGTACAGGCCGATGAAGAGGTTCTGGAAGTCGGTACCGGCAGTGCTTATGTCACTGCTCTGCTGGCCAGACAGGCTAAAAAAGTTTACAGCGTTGAAATCATGCCACGATTATTAAAGCAGGCAGGTGAAAAACTCAGAGCACACAACATTAAAAATGCCGAATTGGAAGAAGGTGATGCCGCACAAGGCTGGAACAACCATCACATGTACGAGGCTATCGCCATCACTGGCTCACTGCCGATGCTGCCACGCGCCTTCCTTGACGCCATGACCATTGGCGGACGCCTGTTTGCCATTATTGGTGATGCCCCGACAATGGAAGCCACCCTCATCACCCGACAGGGCAATAATGACTGGTCCCGTGAGGTTTTATTTGAAACTGAGCTGCCGGTATTAAAAAATGTACAACAGCCGGAACGTTTTATTCTCTAATCCAACCAGCTGGTTTTCAATTGCAACAGGCCATGCCTCCCCGCCGCATGGGGAAGGGGCGTTAACAAAGCAACAGTGATACAATATAATTGATATGTCACTTGCCTTAGCTTTACCAGGGATTGTTGAGCTTTCAGATATCAGACTGATGTTAAGAAAACCAGCCTGATATATTTAAAGATTAACAAGCCCTAAATACTCATATGGATATGGAACCTTCCGCAGCCAAGTAATAACTAAATAGAGTACTCCTCATGCGTAAAATTATAATCTCGATAGGCTTCGGCCTGCTCGCAAGCTCCGCACTGCAGGCTGAAAACCTGGCCGATGTCTACAAACAGGCACTGGCAAACGATCCAACTTTTGCTGCTGCACAGCAGGAATTTCTGGCGACACAGGAAATCAAAAATCAGAGCTTTGCTCTGTTTCTGCCCGCCATCAGTCTCGGCGCTAACTACACCAATATTAACCAGAAATATACCGTTGCAGGTATTGACACCAAGTATGACTACAATACCAACAGCTATGGCCTTAATCTGAAACAAATGATTTACCGGCATGAGTATTTCGTTCAGTACAAGCAGGCCGATTATCAGGTGGCTCAGGCCTCGGCAAATTTTAACAATGCCGCACAGGAACTGATTTTACGCGTCTCACAGCGATACTTTGACATACTTGGTGCCATCGATAATCTGGACTTTACGGTTGCCGAAAAAAAATCCATTAAGGAGCAGCTAAACCAGACCAAACAGCGCTTCGAAGTCGGTCTCACCGCGATCACCGATGTCCATGAAGCTCAGGCACGTTACGATCAATCCGTTGCACAGACCATTGCTGCCGAAAACCTGCTGGCCATTAGCCGCGAGAACCTGCGTGAAATTACCGGGCAGCAACCCGAAAATATTGCCCAGCTCGCAGCAGACACACCGCTAGTTAAACCGGATCCTGAGGACATTGAACAGTGGACTGAAATCGCCGGAAAACAAAGTCTGAGCCTGATTGCCGCAGAAAAAGCCATGCAAATTGCGCGTGAAGAAGTTAATCTCCAACGGGCCGGACATTACCCCACGCTTGATCTGGTTGCCAATCAGACCTATTCCTCATCGGATGGCGGTGCCTTTATTGGCTTCACCGGCAAGGATCAGGAAGAAACCCGCATCGGCCTACAATTCAATTTGCCCATCTATGAAGGTGGACGGGTCAGTTCCAAAACCAGTCAGGCCGCGTTTCAATATAGCCAGTCAAAGGATCTCTACGAGCGTCAACGCCGTACCACGGAGAACCAGACCCGCAGTGCCTACCTGAATGTACTGGCCAATATCAGTCAAGTACTGGCCTATGAGCAGGCCCTGAAGTCCAGTCGTACCGCACTGGAAGCCACCGAAGCCGGCTACGAAGTCGGTACCCGTACCGCCGTCGATGTATTGAACTCACGGCGTGAAGTTTTCCGCGCAGAACGCGACTACGCCAAGTCACGTTATGCCTATATTCTGGAAACACTATCCTTACGCCAGGCCGCCGGCACCCTCAGTGATGATGCGGTAAACGCCATCACTCGCTGGCTTAAATAACCTGTTGTTAATCGTTGAGCTAACGGAATCAAAACCAATAAGACTTTCACCACAGAGGTCACCGAGAATTATTTGTAATACATCGGCTTCGTAGGGTGGGCAGGTTTTTTGTGCCCACCCACTTTCCGCGTGGGCACAAAGAGCAGACACGACAGGCCCTGCCTTCGCTCCCCCTCCCCCCGACATGATCAAATAATTTTGATACAATTGAATAATAAAAAAATCATCTGTGTACCTCGGGGTCCTCTGTAGTTAAAATAATCTCTCAACCCAGCCAACTGCTTGATAAAAAATTTGAGCCAAAAAACCACTTTTCCGATTAAGAAATTTCTTGCTCCCCGCTACTGGCCAACCTGGCTGGGTCTGGGTATTTTGCGCCTATGCAGTTTTCTACCCTTGCCGATATTGCATGCATTCGGCAATATTCTCGGCACACTGATTTATTATTTGCCTATCTCTCAGCGACGCATTGCCTTAATTAATATCCGCCTATGCTTCCCCGAGTTAACGCCGAAGCAACAGCATCAACGTGTTCGTGCCAACTTACGTTCCGTTGCTATTGCCCTGTTTGAGTCATCATTAGCCTGGTGGGCGAGTAATGCGCGCCTGAAAACACTACATCGTATAGAAGGGCTGGAGCATTTACGCCGCGCACAAACGACGGGCAAAGGCATTCTACTACTCGGCGGTCATTACACCACGCTCGAACTGGGGGGGCGGCTAATTTCCCGCTATGTTCATGGTGTCGGTATTTATAAACCCGCGCATAACAAGCTCTTTGAGGCCGTTATGGCCCATACGCGCAAAAAAACATTTGCCGATTTAATTCCCAGTAAAAATATGCGCAAAATCATTCGTGCGCTAAAACAGGGTAAAACCTGCTGGTATGCCCCGGATCAGGATTTTGGCCGCCAGGGCACCGTGTTTGCACCTTTCATGGGTGTGCCTGCGGCCAGCCTGACGGTCAGTGCACGTATGGCGCAGTTATCCGGCGCCATCGTTCTGCCCTTTTCCTCTCGACGTTTACCTGGCAATCAAGGCTATGCCATCACCCTGCAAGAACCGCTGAAAAACTTTCCCAGCGGTGATGACCTCGCCGATGCAACCCGAGTTAACCAGGCCATTGAGGAGGGGGTTCGGCTAGCACCAGAACAATATTTATGGGTGCATCGGCGTTTTAAAACCCGACCCTTTGCACAGCCTCAACTCTACCCCCTACGGCGTGACAAACGCCTGCGGCGCTACAGTCAGTTACTGGCACTACTCACTCTGCCTGCATTGCTTTATACCCGCTGGATGGCATGGCAATGCAAAGATAAATACTATCTGCCACAACGTCTGGGACTGTCAATTAAGCCGCAGAACAAGCCACTCATCTGGATACATGCAGCCTCTGTGGGTGAAGTCAATGCTGTACTGCCACTGGTTAAGCTCATGCTGAAAAAAAACCCGGCACTCAATATTTACCTCACCACCACCACACCTACCGGCCAGATAACTGCACACGATAAGATGCCGGAGGCCGTGACCTGCGGCTATCTTCCTCTTGACCTGTGGTGGTCAGTCAATCATTTTCTTCAAAGCATAAAACCGAGCTGTGCATTAATTGTAGAAACCGAAATCTGGCCCAACCTGTTTGAAGCCTGCTTTCAACACGGTATACCCTTGACGGTTATCAATGGTCGTTTATCATCACGCACGTTAAACACGCGCCCATGGATTCGTTCTTTATACTGCAAGGCCATGGAAAATACCCATGCGGTACTGGCACGTTCCAAAGAAGATGCCCAGGGTTTCGTTTCACTTTCCGTCGCCGAGGAAAGAGTTAAGGTTATCGGTAACATAAAATATTCAGCATCAACAAAAAATAGATGCACCCCCATCCAACTTGATCGCCCTTATGTACTCGCCGCCTCCACCCGTGAAAGTGAAGAAAAAATGATTGCCCGGCAATGGCTGGCACACAGGAAAAATAATTATCTGCTGGTAATTGTTCCACGCCACCCTAAACGACTCAATGAGATAATACAGGAGCTATCTTCACTCTCTACAAAGATTGCCATACGTAGCAAAAATGAAAGCATCACGGCAGAAACACAAATTTATATCGCCGATACCTTTGGTGAGCTACCTGCCTTTATCGCTAGCTCGGAATTTGTCATTATGGGCGGTAGTTTTGTAAATAAAGGCGGACAGAATATTCTTGAAGTCGCGCAACAGGGGAAGGCTGTTATTTTTGGTAAGCACATGGATAATTTCCGTGATGAAGCGCAACTGTTTCTGCAACAGCAGGCCGGTGTCAGTGCCGAAGATGAGCAGGCACTAGGCGCATTCATTAAAGAATGGATGCTGGATACGGAGAAACCCCGGCAGATCGGCCAAAACGCTCACAAACTCAGCCGCGAGAATAGTAAAATAGCCCAACATTATTTACAGGAAATCAGCGAACTCTACCCTCAGCTATTCCCTGCATAGGCTTTTAATAATACGCTCCAGTCTGCTTCATTAAAATAGAAATGCCCCTGACTCCGGGCCGCCTGCTCAGAAAACTTATCCAGAGAACGTTTAAGACGCAGACAATTCGCCTGCTGCCATGACCGTTGTGGCTGGCGTATATCACCCCGATCAAAATCGATTAAATAAAAGCACCCCCGCCCATCCAGTAAAATATTTCTAGCATTCAGATCCGCATGAAAAACACCCTGATGGTGAAATTTTTTCAAACATTGCCCGAGCTTTTTCCAGAATATGGCATCCAATGCCGCATTCATCAATACATCAGCCAAGGTCTGTGTTTCGGGTATTTTTCCCAGCAAAATATCTGCTCGATACAACAGACCCTGTCGTGACACGCGTGCCGCAACCGGTTGAGGAACAGGAAGATCTCGTTTCCAGAGTTCGGCCAGCAAATGCCACTCACGCCAGGCGCGCGTTTGCGCCAGCCCTGTCCATAAATAGCGATCATCGACAAGGCGAGCAATCATCCCACCCCGGCGATAATGGCGCAGCACATATTCCTCTCCTGCTAGCTGCACGAACACGGTTGTTCCCCGGCCTTCTGCCGAACCCGTCAATGCGTCACGCTTACGCCAGTGTTCAACCTCAAAATATGACGCTTCGGGATTTTCAATCCGCTCCGCATCGTATAGGATGTGTTCTGATTTTGAATGAGCTTCAGTTGCTTTCATAACCTATGAATTTTAATACCTGTTCAATCCCACACAATCTCTGCATTCTGCGCCTCTCCGCCATTGGCGACATCTGCCATCTGCTGCCTGTCGTACGCACCTTACAACACTATTGGCCGCAAACTAAGCTCACCTGGATCATTGGCAAGCAGGAGCACAGCCTGGTTGGTGATATACCCGACATTGAGTTTATCATCTTTGATAAATCGAAGGGACTGACGGCCTATAAAAACCTGTATCGGCAATTGCATGGACGACACTTTGATGTGCTTTTGCACATGCAAATGTCCTTACGTGCCAGCATTGCCAGCCTGTTAGTTCCAGCCAGAATTAAACTGGGCTTTGATCGCAAACGTGCCAACGATCTGCAGTGGCTATTTACTAATAAAAAAATTCCTCACGTTGACAAACAACATGTTGTGGACAGTTTTTTCGGCTTTATCGAAACGCTGGGAATACAGGAACGCATTCTGGAGTGGGATATCCCCATCAGCGAATCGACGCACCAACAGGTGCAACAATGGCTACCAGATAGCCCTTATATTATCATCAGCCCCTGTTCCAGCATGACCTACCGCAACTGGAGTATCGAAGGCTACGCGGCTATCAGCAACCATATTACCGAGAAACATAATAAAATTGTCGTGCTTACCGGCGGCCCTTCAGAAATTGAAAAAGAATACGGAGAAAAAATTTGCACGCGTTGCCAACACCCACCCATCAACCTAATTGGCAAAACAACACTAAAAGAATTACTCGCCGTAATCGACAGCGCCGAACTCATTATTGCGCCGGACTCCGGCCCTGCACACATGGCCACCGCCGTGAATACCCCGGTAATCGGTCTCTATGCCTGTACCAATCCTGATCGAGCACGGCCATACCAAAGTCAGCAATGGGTAATTGACAAATATCAAGATGCCATCCGGGCTGAATATGGAAAATCAGTGAATGAATTAACCTGGGGAATTCGAGTGCGTAAAATGGGAACGATGGACAGAATCGGTATTAATCACGTTATTGATATGCTTGATAGATTTGAATCACAAAATTCGAACTATGCAGCTAAAGCTGATTAGCAGCCAAAAATACCAGAACAGCTTAGGATCTACGTTCGTCCTGAGCTTGTCGAAGGAAGCTTGTCGAAGGAAGCTTGTCGAAGGAAG